>NZ_JBVHLU010000019.1:0-146193 GCF_055558835.1 Embleya sp. NPDC025285 | reverse complement strand
AACAAGACCAAGGCCGCCTGGGACGCCGTCAGCGTCCCCGCCCAACCCAACGACCCCACCTGCACCGGCGGCCCGGGCCAGAACGACTTCTCGATGACCCTCAGCCCGAACTCGGGCACCGTACAGGCCGGCAACTCGGTCTCGTCGACGCTGAGTACGACCGTCACCTCCGGTGTGGCGCAAACCGTCGCGCTGACCGCGTCGGGTCAGCCCACCGACGTCTCCGTGACCCTGACCCCGAACTCCATCCAGTCCGGCGCGTCCTCGACGCTGACCGCGACCGCGGCGGCGAACGCGGCGAACGGCACCTACGTGATCACGGTCACCGGTACCGGCGCAACGGCCACGCACACGGCCCAGTACACCCTGACCGTGGGCAGCGGCCCGCCCGGCAACGCGCTGCGCAACGGTGACTTCGAAGCGGGCACCGCCAACTGGACGCAGAACGCCAACATCATCACCAACAGCAACCCGGGTTCCGCGCACGGCGGCTCCTGGTACGCGTGGATGATGGGCTACGGCTCCACGGCCACGGAGAACCTGAGCCAGGCCAACGTCACGATCCCGGCCGGTTCGCCGAACCTGCGCGCGTGGATCAAGACCACCACCCGGGAAACCGGCAACACGGTCTACGACACGCTCAAGATCAAGATCGGTTCGACCACCCTGGCCACCTATTCCAACGTCGGCGCCACCGGTGCCTACGTGCAACGCACGGTGAACCTGAGCGCCTACGCGGGGCAGACGGTCACCATCACCTTCGCGGGCTCCGAGGACTCGTCACTCGTCACCACGTTCCTCGTGGACGACGTGACCATCTCCTGATCGCACGCGACCGACAACGGCCTCGCTCCCGGCGCCCCACGCCGGGAGCGAGGCTTTCGCGTGCCCGCCGCCGGCGGCGGGGCGGGGCCCTGGTGTCGCCGGAGTCGTTGGGGGTGGGGTGGGTGTCGGGCGCAAGGGGGTTCGCTCGTCTCGCGCAGGTGGGGTTTCGGGGGGCGGTGAAGGGGTGACCATCTCGCGCACGGTGACCGTGTCCGCCCGCACCCGGCGCGGGTGGTCGGCCCGCCCCTCGGCTTCTCTGGAGAGTGATGGCATCGAACCAGTCCACCCCCTGGGTGGGTGCGTCGCGGGTGTTGCGCAACCCGCGGATCTGGGTGATGCCCTCGGTCATCGTGGGGCTGCTGGCCTTCCTGCTCTCCATCCTGTACATGGGCGGCATCCTCGATCCGCGCAGGGACCTGCACCGCCTGCCGATCGGCCTGGTCAACGCGGACCAGGGCGTGCCGTCGGCGGGCGGGACGGAGAACCTGGGCGCGCGCATCATCGCCGGCATCGCCGCCGCGCCCGACCCCGGGGACACGGTGTCCTGGCGCGTTCTCGACGAGGCGTCGGCACGCCGACGGATGGCCTCGGGCAAGCTGTACGGCGCGATCGTGGTGCCGGCCGACTTCACCGCGTCGGTGGCCGCCCTGAACACGCCCGCGCCGGCCGCGCCGACCCGCCCGACGGTCAACCTACTGACCAACCCCGGAGCGGGCAGCCTGGCCTCCTCGTTGTCCACCGCGATCGCCCAACAGGCCTTGCACGCCGCCTCGTTGCAGCTCGGCGCGACGCTGACCGGCGCGCCGCAGGCGGCTCCGGGGCAGACCACCACGGCCGGTCGCCTGCTGCTCGCGGACCCGATCGCGGTCGCCGTCGCGGTGGGCCACCCGATCGCCCCCCGCAGCGGACTGGGGCTGACCGCGTTCTACTACACGCTCCTGCTGGTACTGGCCGGCTTCCTCGGCGGCAACATCATCAGCAACGGGGTCGACGTCGGGCTCGGCTACGTGGCCAGTGAGATCGGCCCGTGGCGTACCGAACGCCCACTGGTACACATCACCCGCACCCATCAACTCGCGGTCAAGTGCGTGATGTCGGCCGTGTTGTCGGTGCTGACCGCGACCCTGATCATGTTCGCCACGATCGGCATCCTGGACATGGACGCGTCCCACCTGCCCCTGCTGTGGGTCTTCTCGATCTGCGCGAGCACCGCGGTGGGGCTGGGCGTCCAGGCGATCAACGCGGCCTTCGGCGGGATCGGCCAGTTGGTGAGCATGTTCGTGTTCATCGTGCTGGCGCTGCCGTCCTCCGGCGCGACCATCCCGCTCCAGGCGCTGCCGCGCTTCTACCGGGTGCTGTCCGCGTTCGAGCCGATGCGCCAACTCAGCGACGGCGTACGCGCCATCCTGTACTTCGACGCCCGCGCCGACGCGGGCCTGACCCGGGCCTGGGCGGGCATCGCCTTCGGCGCACTGGCGGGCCTCGCTTTCGGCTTCGCGATGACCACCTATTACGACCGCAAACAACTGCACCGCGTCGCCCCGACACCCGAGTAGCCCCACCGAACCCGGCCGCGAACGGGCGACCCGGGCCGATTCGGCAGGCGTCGGGATCGATGCTTCGTCTCGTCCGATATCCGCCGAACCCGGTGCCGATCCCGCTGATTCGGCCGGCCCGCGAGCACCGCGGGATATCGTGGTCGAACCCGTACCGGTGGCGAAGATCCCGGATCCGTGAGACCAAAGGACCCCTCCAGTGCCCGAGATTCGTGATTCGTCGTCGGATCGCCGTCGCCGTCGGGGGGCCGCCGCCGAGGCGCGTCCCCGGCGTGGCGAATATCTGGACGGCGATGTTCCGGACATCGACTACGACATGGAGCCGAAGTACACGGACAATCGTCGGGGAACGGCTACCGAGGCAAATGTCGGGCCGGACGTATATCGGGACGGCGATGTCCCGGACATCGACCGCGTCACCGAGCCGGAGTACAAGGGCACCGAGGTCTTGGAAGGCGACGCCCTGGACGGCGAGGTGGAACACCACGCGCCGCGCGAACACACCTCGAGTCGACGCATGCTGGAGCAGGGCCCGGACGTCTTCGGAACCGATTCGACCGCCGCAACGCGGGGGCGCGTCCCGGCGGACAAGATCCCCTCCCCGTTTCTCTCCGCTCCCGCTCCCGCTCTCGGCTCCGGCTCTGCGGGGATCGCTGCCACCGGCATGACACCGGCCCGCGGATCGAACCCCTCCGTGAACCGAACCACCCAGGTCGCCCACCCACGCGCCACGACTCTGGGCGCGGGCAGCGACCTGAAGAACTCACCGCATCGCACCCCACAACGCGGCTACTGACCCGTCCCCGGGCCGGGCCGGGCCGACGGGCGTGAGTGGGTCGGTGGTCTGTCTCGGCAGGTCCCGGCTTGGGCCGGTCCTAGCTTCGGGTGGTCATGGCCAGGAGGCGCGGGCCCGCGACGTGGCGGAAGATCGACCAGTACTCGGCGTGGCCGAGCAGCGGGGAGACCACCCGCAGGTCGGCGGCGTCGCGGATGTCCTCGTCGGCGGCGGCCAGAAGGGCCTCCACGATCGCTGCGGTCCGCGCCAGCAGGTCGCCGTTCCGGGTCTCGACGGCCGGGACGATCACGGGCCAGAAGAGCGCGTCGGAGAGGATGCCGTACGGATTGAGCAGGTAACCGACGGAGGCGTCGGGGATCACGCGGCCTTCCTGCACGGCGTCGAGTTCGGCGTCCGCCTTCAGCTCGGCAAGGTGGGGGCGCGCCTCCGGGAGCCGTTCCCACAACCAGTCGAACAGTCCTCGAAACGTCAACGCGGGCTCGCGAGACTCCGGCACGTCCTGCCCTCTTCCCATCACGTGAACCACGGTGCCCGAAGCGGCATTTGCGGTGAGATCGTATCGTTCGACCGGCCGCGGATCCCGCGCGGCCTCGCACGGCGCGGTGCGGGGGCACCGTCAGGGGTCGGCCTCCGGGCCGTTGCGTCCGCGTTTCCTGGTCGAATCGTTCGAAGCCGCGAGCCCGCCACTGCGTCCCGGTTGTGGGCGCAGGGCCTCGGATCCCCGCGCGGTTTCGATCAGTGCCGCGGCCCGGCCCATGCCCCGGGCCGCGACGCGCGCGGCCTCGGACGCGAGGTTCTGCGGTTCGGGTCTGGCCAAGTGGCGCCGCAGATCCGCGATCAGACCCATGTCGGGAACCACCGCCTCGAGGGCGGGGCGCTTGAAAGTGGACGTGAGAAAACGCGACCCCGTCACCGACGCCAGCTCGGGTTCGGCCTTCACCGACTCGACCGCGTTCAGCATGGTGTTCGCGCGCTCCGGATTGGCGTGCAGCCACGCGGTGATGCCACCCGCCACGTCGCGCATCTGAAGTGTCCGGTACAGCTCGCCGGACTCGGCCAGGATGACCGACTTGTCCCGGGCCGAGAGTCCGGGCTCCCGGAGCGCCTTGCGATATCGACCGAGCAGGTCGACGGCATCGACGGCGTGGAAGAGCTCTCGACCCGGAGGGCCCGTGGGTCGCCCGTCGTGCAGTTCGGCACGCAGGGCCGCGGCGGACTTGCCATTGCCGACCCAGGTCCCGGTGTCGCCCGGCTTCGCATAGGTGTCGGCGACGACATGACGCAGCTTGTCGCTGTCCACTTCCGGAGGCGTCGCCTTGGCCAGTTGACTTCTCGGCGATCCGGTCGGCGGGCCCTGTGGCTGAGACATATACCGACCGAACTCCTCCCATGGGGAAACGAGGAAAACCTATCGAGGAGGACCTCGTGCCACATGCGATTGCGGCACATTGCCGGTCCGGACGAGGGACTTCCCTGGACGTTCGGCCTGTTGGCCGCGACCTGTACGGCCCGGCTCGGCTTCATCCTCCATCCTTACCAAAATGTAAGTACCCGACAAAAATGTAGGTACTTGAGGGACCGCATGTGCTCCTCCAGCATGGAAGCGAGCGGCGCGCCGAGTTCACCCGGACCGGCGGCGCGCACAGGCTCGTTCGTATTTACCGGCGACACCGACGTGGAGTGGAGCGCACATGGCCGACGAGAATCGCACGCCCGTGACCGTGATCGGGCTCGGTTCGATGGGCCGCGCGTTGGCCGCGGCCTTCATCGCCGCCGGCCATCCGACGACGGTGTGGAATCGTACGCCGGGCAAGGCCGCCGCCCTCGTGGCCGCGGGTGCGGTCCACGCCGAGGCCGTGGCGGACGCGGTCGCGGCGAGTCCGCTCGTGATCACCTGCCTGACCACCTTCGACGACACGCTCGGCGCACTGGCACCCGCTGCGCGGGCATTGCGCGGGCGGGCCCTGGTCACCTTGAACAGCGGCTCCCCGATCGGTGCCCGCGAAACAGCGGCCTGGGCCGATGCGCACGGCGCCCGCTTTCTGGCCGGGGCGGTCAAGAATGTACCGGCGGCCGTGGGGGCGCCGGACACGCTGCTGTACTACAGCGGCGACAGATCCGTCTTCGAGGAGCACGAGGCGACCCTGAAGGTGCTGGGTGGCGACACCGTCCACCTCGGCGACGAAACCGACCTGGCCGCGCTGTACGAGATGGCGGTCGGTGCGATCCTGCTCCCCGCGCTCGTCGGCTTCTTCCAGGGCGCGGCCGCCGTCCAGGCCCGCGGGCTTCGGGCCGACACCACGGTGCGGTTCGCCGGCAAGTGGCTGGACATGATCAAGTCGCTGCTGCCGACCTTCGCCCAGGAGATCGACAGCGGCGACTACACCGACGCCGCCGCCACCGTGAACCTCTTCATCGCCGGAGCGGCCCACGACGAGGATTTGACCAAGGAGACGAACGTCGACACGTCCTGGCTCGCGCCACTGCACGACCTGGTGCGGCGCACGGCCGAGGCAGGCCACGGTGAACACAGCATCTCGGCCGTGACCGAACTCCTGCGCCTGCCGCCGACACAGCCGTAGACGCGACACCCGGCAACCGGTGCTCGGCACCCGGCCCCGGCACCGGCACCGAAAGGGCGCGGAGCGCCGCGTCCGCGAGGGTCAGACGCGGCTCAGTTTGTCCGGGTTGGCCACCATGCGGATGCCGTGGATGAGGCCGTCCGTGCCGGTCTCCAGGGCGATCACCGTGACCACCCGACCGTATGCGCTGATCCGCAGCGCGGGCTCGCCGTTGATCTCGGCCAGGTCGGGCACCATGTCGGCGAGGTCGACGCCCTCGTACGGGCGTTTGGTGACGCCGGCGAGCCAGGCCGCGACCTTGTCCGCGCCGACGATCGGGCGCAGCGCGGCGCGGACCTTGCCGCCGCCGTCGGTCCAGATCGTGACGTCCGGGGCGAGCAGTTGCATGAGTTCGTTGATGTCGCCGCCCGTGGTCGCGGCGAAGAACTTCTCGGTGACGGCCTTGCGGGCGCCCCGGTCGGCCGCGTACCGGGGTCGGCGCGCCCGCACGTGCTCGCGGGCGCGGTGGCCCAGTTGCCGGACGGTCGCCTCGGGCCGGTCGATCGCCGTACCGACCTCGGCGTAGGGGAAGCCGAACACCTCGTGGAGCACGAAGACCGCCCGCTCCAATTCGGAGAGCGACTCCAGCACGACGAGCATCGCCAGGGACACCGAGTCGGCCAGCGCCGCGTTCTCGGCCACGTCCGGACCGGTCGAAATCGGCTCGGGAAGCCAGGGGCCGACGTAGGTCTCCCGGCGCACCCGGGCCGAACGCAGCGCGTCCACCGCGAGGTTCGTGGCGATCCGCACCAGGTACGGCTTGGGGTCGTGCACATCGGAACGGTCCGCGGACGACCAGCGCAGCCACGCCTCCTGGACGACGTCCTCCGCGTCGGCCGCGCTGCCCAGCATGCGGTAGGCCACCGAGAACAGCAGGTTGCGGTGGTCCTCGAACACGTCCGTGTCGACCACGTGTCTCCCTCGTCCCCTCGGTCATCGTGCCCGACGAGTGGCCCGGCCTCCGGTCGGCCACTTTACGGCTCCGCCGATCCTCTTCAGCAGGCGGAACGACTTCCACGGCGAGCTGCTGACGAACTCCTTGTACATCACCGCCCACCTGCCGGTCAGGACGAACCGGCGCGGCGTGTCGTCGGGGTGGGTGAACTGGATGACGCCGTCGTGGCGTCCCAGACTCACCGGCTGATGGATGTACCCGAACCGGAACGCCTCGGGCTCCCTGCCCTCCACCTGCCGGGCGATCGACGCCGCGGCGTGCGCCCCCGTCGGGATGCCGCTCTGACAGGTGCCGTGGATGACGCCGTACGTCTGGCGGACCGCCGCCGCGTCGCCGATCGCGTACACCTGCGGGTGGGAGACCGAGCGCAGCGTCGGATCGACCACGATCCGGCCGCGCTCGTCGACGGTGAGACCCGCTTCGGCGGCCAGTGGCGACACCCGTACCCCGGTCGTCCACAGCAGCGCGTCGGCGTGCACGAGCTCGCCGTCCTCCAGTTCGGCCGCGTCCGGGAGCACCTTGACGATCGTGGTGGCGGTGCGGACCCGGACGCCGAGGCGGTCGAGGGCCGCGTGCAGGTGGGCGCGCGCCTTGGCGCCCATCATCGCGCCGGGCTCGTGCCGGCTGAGCAGGACGACCCGCAGGGCCGGGTGGTTCTCGGCGATCTCCGCCGCGGCCTCGATCCCGGTCAGGCCGGCGCCGCCGATGACCACGGTGCCGCCGGTCGCGTCGAGCTCGGTGAGACGTTCGGCCAGCCGGCCGGCCGCGGCGGCGCTGTCGAGCGTGAAGGCGTGTTCGCGCACACCCGGCACCGTCACGGTGTCGGCGACACTGCCGAGCGCGTACACGAGGGTGTCGTAGCCGATCGACCGGTCGTCGTGCAGCCGGACGGTACGGCCGGCCGCGTCGACGTGCGTCACCCGCGCCTGCACGAAGTCGATTCCGGTGCCGCGGAGCATGTCGGGAATCCGAAGATCGGCGAGCTCTTCGCCGGCGGCCCGCTGGTGCAGCCGCAGCCGCTCGGTGAACCGGCCGATCGGGTTGACCAGGGTGATCCGGACGTCGTGTTTGCGGGTGCGCCGGGCCACACCGAGCACCGCGGTCATGCCCGCGTAACCGGCCCCGATCACCAGGATGCGCTGTGTCATGGTCCTTCCCTTCCTTGTTTGCCCCCGTGGACGGGAAGGGTCGGCAGAACGTGACATGACCTCGTGCGTGATCCAGGTCACATAAGTTCGGTCACTCCGGGTATCGGGTGCCGAGGTTTCGTTCCAGGAGCTCGGTGGCGGTTCGGACGCCGACCGCGGCCGGGCCGTCGGGCGCGGGCAACCGGCCGTCGGACCGGATCAGTTCGGCCAGCGCGGTGTCGATCGCGGTGTGCGCGGCGAACAGGCACGGCGTGCTGTAGATCGCCGCGTCCACGCCCAGGTCGGCCAGTTCGGTCAGGGACAGGCGCGGCGACTTGCCACCCGCGATCTGGTTGAACAGGAGCGGCTTGTCCGCGACCGCCGCGCGGATCCGGCGGATCCACTCGACGCTGCGCACGCCGTCCACCAGGACCACGTCGGCGTCGGTCTTGGCCAGCGCCTTCGCGCGGCGCAGGATGTCGTCCGGCTCGGTGGCGTCGGTGCGCGCGACCACGACCAGGTCGCCGCGGCAGTCCAGGACCCGGGTCAGCTTGTCCAGGTAGTCGTCCAGCGGCAGCAGCAGTTTGCCGTCGGCGTGACCGCAGCGCCGGGGCCGCGCCTGATCCTCCAGGATCACCCCGGACGCCCCGGCCCGGTCCAGCCGCCGCACCACATGGCAGGCCACCTCCGGATCGCCGTACCCGTCGTCGATGTCGACCAGGAGGTGCTGCCGGGGAAAGGCGAGGCGCAGGCGTTCGACGAACGCCACCATGTCGGGCCAGGCGATGAAGCCGATGTCGGGCAGCCCGTAGTACGAAGCGGCGAAGCCGAAGCCGGAGACGAAGAAGCCGTCGAAGTGGCTCGCCGCCAAGGACGCGGAGTACATGTCATGGATGCCGACCAGCGGCGTGGTCCGCGTGCCGGCCAGGTCGTCTCGCAATGCGCTGCCGTAGAGCACGAGTTCTCCGAGGGTCGGGCGCGGAGCCGAGGTCGAACCCGACACGTCTCCGAAGCGGGCGGAGCACCTGCGGTCGCCCGAAGACCCGGTCTCCATGTGTAGCCATGTGACTACACAGGCAGTATGGAGATCTTGGTCGATTCATGTCAATCCATACCAACCGCCCGCCCTGGGGGACGTATCGCGAGGTGGTCGGCGGGAGCGGGTGAACCTACGCACGCGCGCCGGTCAGGTCGCGGCTACCCGGTCGACCTCGACCACCTCGACCATCCGGCGCAGTCTCGCCTCGACCCGGGCCGCGTCCCGGGCGAGCACGGTGACCTCCACGGTGGCGGCCCCGAACTCGGTGGACACGTACGTGAGTCGGCGTACGCCGTGGTTGTTCAGCGTGGTGGCGACCCGGGCGAGCACGCCGTGGCCGTGGCGCATCCGGGCCACCAACCGGGCGGTCTCGCCGACGGGATCGACCGCGTCGCCCTCGGGCGCGGCGAGCGGTGCGGGCGCTGCGGCCGGGGCCGGATCGGCGAGGCTCGGAGCGGGATCGGCGAGGCTCGGGGCGGGCCCCACGAACCGGGGGGCTTCGAGGACCTGGGTGCCGTCGTCAACCATGAGTCGCTGTTCTCCTGTCGCTGTGCGGGGGATCGGGTGGCGTCGACGAGCGTCGGAGGCGGGGCCGGGCCGGGAAAACAGAAAGACCCCTCGCGAAGCGCGAGAGGTCTGCGTGCGGACGGTGGGCCGCAGGGAAGTGGTCGTCCTGGTCAGCCCGGTGTCGGCACGCTGCCGGTAATAATCATCCGACGTCGCATGACGTCGAACCTGGCACACCCGCCCCGCGCCGTCCAACGCGTCTCATGATGCGGATGCCGAGGACCGATCCCCGGACGACGACGCCCGGCCGGCGGATGCCTTCGTACCGATTCGGGTGCCGACGGCGCCCGGTCGAACGACCGGGCGCCGTCGGGGTGTCTCAGAACTTGATCCACTCGCTGGACGTGGTCACCGAGTCCAGGATGTCGACGATCGGGTCGATGCCCAGGCCGGGGCCGGTGGGCACATCGAGGTGGCCGTCGGCGAGTTCGAACGGCGTGGTGATGTCGGTGGCGTAGTAGCGACGCGAGGCCGAGGTGTCGCCGGGGAGGATGAAGCCGGGCAGCGCGGCGAGCGCCACGTTGGCGGCCCGACCCAACCCGGTCTCCAACATGCCGCCGCACCACACCGGTACGCCGTGCGCCACGCACAGGTCGTGGATCGCCTTGGCCTCCAGGTAGCCGCCGACCCGACCGGGCTTGATGTTGATGATCGACGCGGAGCCCAGGGTGATCGCCGCCGCGGCGTCCTCGACCGACTCGATCGACTCGTCCAGGCAGATCGGCGTGCGCATCTGCTTGGCCAATTGGGCGTGCTGGACCAGGTCGTCGTCGGCCAGCGGCTGTTCGATCAGCAGCAGGTCGAACGCGTCCAGCTTGGCCAGTTGACGCGCGTCGGCCAGCGTGTACGCGGCGTTCGCGTCCACCTGCAGCAGCAGATCGTCGCCGAACCGCTCGCGCACCGCGCGCACCGGCGCCAGGTCCCAGCCCGGCTCGATCTTCAGCTTGATCCGCACATAGCCCTCGTCGACGAACTCACCGACGGATTCGAGCAGTTGCGGGATCGAGTCCATGATCCCCACGGACACCCCGCACGGCACCCGGTCCCGGGAGGCGCCCAGGAACGATCCGAACGACTGTCCTGCGGCCCGCAGTTGGGCATCCAGTACGCCGGTCTCCAGCGCCGCCTTGGCCATCTTGTGGCCCTTGAACGGCTTCAGCGCCCGCTTGACCGACAGGGCGTCCACCCGCTCCGGCAGCGCGGGGATGAAGAAGCGCTTGAGCACGTCGACCGCGCCGTCCACGTACTCCGAGTTGTACAGCGGATCGGACATCGCGACGCACTCGCCCCACCCCTCCGCCTCCGGCGTGACCACGCGGAGCAGCAGGATGTCGCGTGCGGTCTCGACGCCGAAGGAGGTGCGGAACGGCGCGCGCAACGGCATCGCGATCCGGCGCAGTTCGATTCCGGTGATCTTCATGGTGCCTGGACTCCTGATCGTTGGGGGGTCACGCGGCGGTGTCGCGCGTGAGGACGTAGCGGGACTTGTCCTGGAAGCCGATCACCCGCGCGCCGTCGGCCAGCAGGCCGCCCAGCACCTCGCGCAGGGCGATCCGCCAGTCCTTGGCGGCGCCGGGGTCGGTGCGCCGCAACTTCTCGATGTCCGCGGGGACCTCGACGAGCAGGTGGTCGGCGTCCGTCCGGCCCAGGACCGGCAGGTCGCCCTCGACGGACAGCGCGGCCACCGCACCCGCCGGCACCGCGACCGGGATCGGCGTAAGGTTCGCGGCCGCGACCACCCTGGGGTCGGACAGGTCCCAGATCACCAGCGCGCGGTCGGTGTCGGTACCGCCGTTGATCGCGTCGTCGACCGAGCCGTAGAAGTTGGGCAGGTAGCCGTCCGGGCGACCGGCCAGCTTGGTCACGTTGAAGTGGGCGTTGCGCCGGATCAGCGGATCGTAGGTCCAGGTGATCCGGGTCACGCCGCGGGCCAGGGCCCAGTTGCGCTGGTGCAGCTTGAGCGCGAACCCGGCCGCGTGGCCGGGGCGGGCGCCGGTGACGTGTGAGTGCATCGTGCGGGCGATGGGAGCGCCGAAGAACCCGACGGTGGCGCCGACGATACGCCCTTCCGCGTAGGCCCCGGCGACGTAGTTCCCGGCGTGCGAGAGTGCGCGCATCTGTTCGACGGACATCGGCGCGTTACCCGGTCCGGTCCCCCAGATCTCGCAGAACAGGGTGAACGCGTCTTCGAGCTCGTGGAGTTCGTGCAGCTCCCGAATGACCACGGCGCTCATCGGACCGCCTCGATCAGACCGGCGAGCAGCAGCGCGCGCGGCGCCAACTCGGACACGATCACGTGCTCGTGGTCGGCGTGCGCACCGCCGCCGACCGCGCCCAGGCCGTCCAGGGTCGGGCAGCCGACGCCGGCGGTGAAGTTGCCGTCGGAGGCACCCCCGACGGCCGCGGCACGCAGCGGCGGCAGACCGCTGCCGCTCGCCACCCGGTCCGCGAGGTCGAACAGCGCGCTGGAGGAACTCTCCTCCAGCGGGGGTCGGTTGGGACCGCCGAGCACCTCGAGCCGAGCACCCGGCACGGTCGTGGGCAGCGCCCGGATCAACTCGTCCACCCGCTCCTGGGCCTTGATCGTGGGCACCCGGACGTCCACGGTCACCCGGGCCCGATCCGGGACGGTGTTGGACACCGCGCCCGCCTCGACCACCGTGGGGGTCACCGTGGTGCGCCATCCGTCCAAGGCGCCCTCGTCCGCCAGATCGGCCAAGCCGCCGAGCGCGAGCACCAGGTGCGCGGCCTCGATCGCCGCGTTGATGCCCCTCTCCGGCTCCAGGCCCGCGTGCGCGGCCTTGCCGTGCACGACCAACTCGTACTGGGAGCCACCCTTGCGCCCGGTCTTCAGCGCCCCACCGTCGGCGGACGCCTCCAAAACGAAGGTCGCCGCGCAGCCGCGGGCCGAGTCCTCGATCAGGGCGCGCGAGGTGGTCGAGCCGACCTCCTCGTCGCCGGTGATCAGCACCCCGATGCCGTCCAGCGAGGGCAACGAGGCGAGCGCGTGGAACATCTGGACCAGACCGGCCTTCATGTCGAAGACACCCGGCCCCCGGGCGATCCCGTCCACGACCGACCACGGGTGGGTGGCCAACGAGCCCATCGGCCACACCGTGTCGTGGTGCCCGACCAGCAGGACGCGCGGTGTGCCGAACGTCCACTGCAGGTGGGTCACCCCGTCCAGCACGATCCGGCGCGGCTGCACGCCGAGGTGACGCGCACCCTGGGCGGCGACCACGTCCGCGCTGCGCGCCACCGCCGCCAAGTCGGCGGAGAAGGACTCGCAGCGCACCAACTCGGCCAGGTCGGCCAGCATCGCGTCGGTGTCGAACACGGGTGCACCGGCCGTCGAACCGGCCGTCGCGCCGCTCATCGGGCCAGGCCCAGCTCGGCACGGAACAACCTGTGCACATTGCCGCCGAGGATCGCCATGATCTCCTTCTCACCCAGTCCGCGCCGCACCAACGCCTCGGTGAGCGCGGGAAGTTCGGCCGGGCCGTTCAGCCCGGGCAGTTCGGTGGTGGCGTCCACGCCGGTGTAGTCGACGCCCTCGCAGCACGGCGGGGTGATGTCGGCGAGCACCTCGCGCAGGAAGTCGGGGCCGATCCCGACGTGGTCGACACCCACCAGGTCGATGATGTGCTCGATGTGGTCGACGAGCCCGTCGATGTTCTGCCGGTCCCGGTCCCTGGACAGGAAGTCGGGCACGAAGTTGACGCACACGACGCCGCCCGTGGCGGCCACGCCCCGGATCTGCTCGTCGGTCAGGTTCCGGTGGTGGTCGCACAACGCCCGGGCACCCGAGTGGGTGGCGATCAGCGGACGAGTCGCCTCTTCCAACACGTGTGCGACACCGACCGCCCCCAGGTGGGAGATGTCGAACACGATGCCGAGCCGTTCCATCTCGCGCAGCGCCTCGACACCGGCGTGGGTCAGCCGGCTGCCGGTGGCGTCCTCACCGCTGCCGTCGCCCAGCGCGGAGCGACCCCAGTGCGCGATCGAGGCGACCCGGACGCCGAGGCGGTACAGCGTACGGAACAGTTCCAGGTCGGCGTCCACGCCGGGCGCGCTCTCCAACGCGAGCACGAGCGCGATCCTGCCGGCGGCCAGCGCCGCGTCGATGTCGTCGCCGTCCAGGCACAGCCGCACCTCGTCCGGGTTGCCCTCGGCGATCGCGTGCGCGCACTCGACCATCCGCAGCGTCCGCCGCAGCGCGCCCTCCGGACGGAACTGGTCGTCCACGAACACCGGCAGGACCTGGATGTCCACCCCGCCCTCGCGAAGCTGGGGCAGCCATTGTTCCCGGAAGAAACTCGCCCACCGGCTTGGTGGTCGTTCGACCACGGCCATCAGGAGGTCGTTGTGCGTGTCCGCCACGACGGCACGGGTGTGCAGCTCGGCGCTCATATCGCGTCCTTCCGGTCGATGTGTGATCGACGCTAGGCCGCGCCGCGCACCGGGTGCTTCGTTCGAATGGCCAATGCCGGCGACACTTTCCGTCACCGGGCACCAAGCCACAGTGTGATCGCCTCGCTTCGATATCGACGGTTCACCACCGGATCCGCCCCCCGCGAGAGAGGGATTCGGACCCATAGGTGGGCCTCGACGAAGAACCCGGCTCGGCTTTGTCGCGCCGGACGATCCCGGGCCGGCGGCCGGGCACCTACCGTGCGCAGGTGTCCTGGCATCCCCCGGCCCGGGCCGGCCCGTCCACACCGCCGGCCCGGCTCGGGTCCTCGCCCCGATGACCCGGATTCCCCACCCGGCCCGACCGTCCACCCCAGGGATGCGCCCGTGCCCGTCGATCGTCTGCTCCCCACCGACGAAGCCCACGACCTGATCGCCCGGACCCGGGCGTTCGCGGACCGGGAACTCGCGCCCCGGGTAACCGGGTGCGAGGCCGACGCGAGCTATCCCACCGGCCTGTTCTCCGCCCTGGGCAGGGCGGGCCTGTCCGGCCTGCCCTACCCGGTGCACTACGGCGGCGGCGGTCAACCGTACGAGGTCTACCTCCAGGTACTGGAGGAACTCGCGGCCCGCTGGCCGGCGGTGGCCGGCGCCCTCGACGTACACACGCTGGCGTGCCTGCCGACGGCGGCGCACGGCAGCGCGACGCAGCGCGAGCAGTGGTTGCCCGGGATGCTGGACGGCGCGCTGACCGGCGGCGGCAGCCGGTCCGAACCGCACGTGGGCGCCGACCCCTCGGCGGTCACCTGCCGAGCCGAACGCACTCGCGGCGGACACCTGCTCCAGGGCACCCAGCTCGCCCTCGTGCACGGGGGCCGCGCGCACTTTCACACCGTGTTCGCCCGCACGGGTTCGGCCCGACCGGACATCTCCTGTTTCCTGGCTCCCGGTGCCGACGAGTACCTCTACTTCAGCGCGCCGGAACCGACGACCGCGCTGCGCGCCATCCCGACCACGACCGCCTACTGGGACGGGGTGTACCTGGAGCCCGAGCGGTTGATCGGCGCACCGGGCCGGGGCCTGCGGATCGCGTTCGACCTGTTGGACGCGGGCCGCCTGGGCACTGCGGCGTGCGCGACCGGACTGGCCCAGGCCGCGCTGGACGTGGTCGGCGACTTCGCCGGCGGGGGCGATCGGCACGCGTTGGCCGAGCCCGCGGGCGCGGTCGACTCCGCCCGGGCGATCTACCTCGACGCGGCCCGCCGGCGCGACGCGGGCATCTCGTACACGCGCCAGGCGTCGGTGGCCGAGTCGGCGGCGGTCGAGGCGGCGGTCAGGGCGACCGCGGCCGCGGTGCGAATCCTGGGGGCGGAGGCGGACACCGACGAATTCCCGGTGCGGCGCTATGCGCGCGAGGCGGCGGCGCTGCGCGGGCGGATCGCGCCGGTGGGGACGGGTGCGGGCGCCGGCGTGGGTGAGGGTACGAGTACGGCCGTGGGCACGGGAGCTGCCGTGGGCACGCGCGGGGCTGTGGGCACGGCCTCGGGTACGGGTACGGGTGCGGACTCGGGTGCGGCGCCCGTGGGTTCGTGTGGTCCTTCGACCTTGGCCACCGTGGGTCCTTGAGCGGCTTCCGGTCACTTTCGGGGGATCTCGGCGGGCCCGGGCCCGTCCGGGGGCGGCCGAACCGACCCGACCGGGGTTTCGGCGCCGGGTCCGTCCCGGGGGCTCGGCGAGGCCGGGTTTCCGGGGTCGCGGCCCGTGAAGCCTTGGCCGGAAAGCGAGTTACCCTCGGCCGCGAACTGTCCGTAGAGTGCGCAGCGTCTCGCCCGAGGATCTTCGGCGCGACGGCGACGTCCGCTTTCGGGCCCGCCGTGCCCGTTCGATCCGGGGTGTGGCGACCCGCGTCATCTTCGGCCGCAGGGGAAGTCCGGTGCGAATCCGGCGCTGACCCGCAGCGGTGGTCCGTCCGCGTGACGGCGAGCCCGAATGCCTGGGGCCGGAGCGTTCCCTCTCCATTCCCCGTCGTGGCCTACGGGGCGGAGCCCTCGCGCCGCCGTGCCGAGGCCGTGTCGCCCTCCGGGTCGCGGTCGAACGCGCTGCGTGTCCGCCGGGCATGCCGCGTCGCAGGCCCGGAAAGGCTCCACCATGACGCTCACCCGACCCGGCCGGAGGATCTCCGCCCTGCTCGGCGGTCTGCTCCTCGCCGCGGCGACCGCCATCGTCCCGGCAACCGCCTCCGCTGCCCCGGCGGACTCCGCGCCGACGAACTCCACGCCGTCGGAAACCGGTTTTATCCTTTCCGGCAATCGCACCCAGGCCGCCGCCGGTTGGCTGGCCCGGCAACTCGTCGACGGAGAACGCTTCGAAGCGACCTTCGACGGGGTGACCTACCCCGACCAGGGTCTGACCATCGACGCGATCCTCGCGTTCGCCGCCGCCGGGGTGGCCGAGCAGAACGCGGCCAAGGCCACCACATGGCTGGCCCGCCCGGAGATACTCTCCGGCTACATCGGCGACGGCACCACCAACGCGTACGCCGGCGCCACCGCCAAGCTGCTGCTCGCGACCGAGGTGCGCGGGGTGAACCCGAGCAGCTTCGGCGGCGTCGACCTGCCGACTCGGCTGCGCTCGCTGCAACAGCCCTCGGGCCGGTTCACCGACCTCTCACCGTGGGGTGACTACAGCAACGCGTTCAGCCAGTCCCTCGCGCTGCTGGCCCTGGACCGCACGCCGGCGGGCGCACCCGCCGGCGCGGTCGACTTCCTGGCCGGCGCGCGTTGCGCGGACGGCGGGTTCCCGCTCGACTTCGGCAAGCCCACCTGCACCAGCGACGCGGATTCGACCGCGATAAGCGTGCAGGCGCTCGCCGCCACCGGCCGCCCGCAGGAGGCGGCGGCCGGCCTGAACTGGCTGGTGGGCCACCAACTCGCCGACGGCGGCTTCGGCACCCCCGGAGCCGGCACGTCCAACGCCAACAGCACCGGCCTGGCCGCGCAGGCGCTGCTGTCCTCGTGGCGGGTGCTGCCCGGACTGACCGCGCGACACTTCATCACCCAGCGCCAGGTCCCCTGCTCCGGCACGCCCGCCACGCGTGGCGCGATCGCGTACGACGCCACCGGATTCGACCCGTCCATCGCCACCCGGGCCACCGCCCAGGCGGTACTGGGTCTGGCCGGCACCGGCTTCGCCGGGCTGAGCGCCGCGGGCGCCCGACCCGACGCGCCGAACCTGCACTGCCCCTCGCCCACGTCCTGACCCGCGATCCGGTTCGCCCGCGCCGTCGACCGCCGATCACGGCGGCCGCCGGCGCGGCGCGCCCCGGAACCGGGTGCCGAGCCGGTTCATCTGCCGGCTCCGGTCGATCCGGAGCTCGAAACCGAGGCTTTGTCGGGGTGGGTGCGGTGACGTCGCCGGCGAGGCCCGGGCGGGCTCGCCGGCGACGGTTGGTCATGGGTTCATGGCTTCGCGGGTGCTGCGGGGTCGCAGGTCGGTCCAGACCTTGTCGATGTGGGCCAGGCAGGCCGGGCGGGTGCCGGTGAAGCCTTCCGCGCGCCACCCGGGTGGGATGTCGCGGTCGGTGGCCCAGACCGAGTATTGCTCCTCGTCGTTGATCACGACTCGGCAGTGGCGCTCGGGGAGTTCGTCGGTGGTCATACCTTCTCCAGTTCGGAGGTGGGTTCGCTTTCGGGTTCGCTTTCGGGTTCGGATGCGGGGGACTTCCCGGTGGGCGGCGACGGGGGCGCGGCGTTGGTGCGCTTTTTGCGGCGTTCCTCGATGCCGATCAGGTCGTCCGGCATCGCGTCGGGGACGTCGTCGTCGAAGCGCGCGATCACCCGGTGGCGGAAGGAGGCGAGCGCGAGCAGGATCATCGCGGACGCACACAGCAGGTACAGGAAACCCGTGCCGCGGCCCTCGCCGACCCCGATCACCCGGCCGACGCTGGAGGCCAACGCGCCGTCCGCGGTGAACAGTGGTTCGAGCAGGTGCACCGCCAGCGGCGCGATCACGCCGAAGCCCAGCGGGAGGGTGGACCAGGCCACCATCGTGTTCAGCGCGATCACCCGGCCGTGGAACCGCTGCGGCACCTTGACCTGGATGATCGTCGCGTAGATGCCGTTGAGCAGCGACAGGCCGAAGAACACCCCGAAGAAGCCGACGCCGACCAGCACCGGCGAGGGCCGCAGCCCGGCCACGAAGGCGAACACCGCGATCAGCACGGTGGCCAGCAGGATGCCGTGCATCCGGCGGTGTCGGGGACCTCCCCACACCCCCATCGCCAGGCCACCGAGCAGCGCGCCCGCGCCCGCCGCGACGCCGACCGCGCCCGCCGTGTGTACCGACCCGAACGAGAGCACCAGCGGCGTCATCAGCACCAGCATCGGCGCGAGGAAGACGTTCAGCAGCGCGAAGTACAGCAGCATCGTGCGGAATCCGGCGTGCCCCATCGAGTAGCGCACCCCGTTGGCGATCTCCTTCGCCATGCTCTCGCGCCGGGTCTGCGCCATCGTGTCGGGGAAGGGCACGAACGCGACCACCGTCACCGCGATCACGAACGTGGTGATGTCGATCACCAGGATCCCGCCGAGTCCGATGCTCGCCAACAGCGCGACCGCGATCAGCGGCACCACCAACTGCGCCATCCCGGTGCTCATTTGCACGATGCCGTTGGCGTGCCCGAGGTAGCGCTTGGGCACCAGTTGCGGAACCGCGGAGTTGTAGGCCAATCGTTGGAAGGTCGCCGTCACCGACAACACCACCAGGAGCCCGTACACCGCTCCCACGCCCAGGTGACCGCCCCACAACAGCAGCGCCATCACCACCTGCACCGCGCCGGCGGCGCAGTCCGCGGCCAGCATCACCGAGCGCCGACTGTTGCGGTCCACCACCGCGCCCGCCAGCGGCGCGACCACGATCCCGGGGACCAGCGCCAGCACCGAGAACAGTGCGAACTGGGTGAGCGAATCGGTGCGCAGGTAGATCCAGATCGGGATGGCGAACTCGGTCAGCGCCGACCCGGTGATCGAGGCGAGCTGCCCGAGCGCCACCGCCATGAACCGGCCCATGCTCGGCCGTACCGCCGGTGTGCGCGACGGTGTGGCCCCGACTGCGAATCCCGGCTTGTCCGCGGCTCCCGGCTTGTCCGCGAACCCCGGCCCGTCCGCGGCTCGCGCCTCGACGTCCGGGCCGGACACCCCGTCCAGCCACCAACCCGCGTCCTCCCCGCGCGCCGCGCGGGTGAGCGGTTCGGTGTGGTCCCGGGCCACCGCCTCGTGGGTGGCGGTGATGATCTCGGCGAGTTCGTCCGCGCGGTAGCGCAGGAAGTAGTGGCCGGCCTCGTCGATCACCACCAGCGCGGTGGAGTCGGCCATGAAGTGCCACTCCCGGTAGCGCTCCTGGTAGAACTCGGTGCTGGGGTCGCGCTCGCCGATCACCGAGATCACCGGCGCGGCCAACGGCCGCATGCCCTCGGCCATCCGCCTGGTGAAGTACTCCTCCGAGGTCCGGCCGTCCTTGCGCATGTTGCGGACGATGAAGGTGACCTGTTCCTCGTCCAGGTCGCCCAGGTCCGCGCCCATCGAGGTGAGCCAGTTCAGGTGCACCCGGTCACCGCGCAGACGCTCCAGTCCGGCGAACCGGGACAGCGCACCGAGCACGCCGCCCTCGGGTCGGGCGAACGGGAAGATCGCGCCGAGGTAGACCGCCTCCAACGTGCGCCCCGACTCCTCCAGGAGGTGGGCGATCTGCGCGGTCAGCGCGCTGCCCACCCCGCAGTGGCCGTACAGCGCCAACGGCCCCGCGACCCGGGCCAGGATCTCGTCCACGCACTCCTGCGCGACCTCCTCGATCGGCCGGGGCGCCTCGGGCATGGACAGGTCGTGGCCGGGGATCGCCACCGAGTACAACGAGTGGCCGGCCGGAAGCGCGTCGGCCAGTGGCTGGTACACCACCGCGCTGCCGCCGCCGTAGGGCACGCACACCAGCGAGAGCACACGCTGCGCGAGCGGTACGGGACGGGTCAACTCGTGCAGCAGCGAACGTGGTTCGTCGGCACCGCGTGGGCGGTCGATCAGCGCGGCCAGTTCCCGGATGGTGCGGTGCTTGAACAACTCCAGCAGGCTCACCTGCCGACTGCCCGGCGGCAGTGCCTTGCGCAGCCGGGCCAACACCTGCATCGCCAGCAGCGAGTGCCCGCCCAGTTCGAAGAAGTCGTCCGTGACGCCGACCGCGGCGAGGTCGAGCACCGCCGTCCAGATCCCGACCAGGGCTTCCTCGGTCGCGCCCGTCGGGGCCACCCGATCCGTGTCCCCCACGCCCGCGCCCGCGTCCGGTTCGGGCAACAGGGCCCGATCCACCTTGCCGTGCGCCTTCAGCGGCATCCGGTCCAGCCACACGAACCGGGACGGCACCATGTACTCCGGCAGCCGAAGCAGCAGGTCGCGGCGCAGCTCGGCGGCGGCCGGCGGCTCGCCCGGATGCTCGTCGGCCGCCACCAGGTAGGCGATCAACCGCTGAGCGCCGGCCGGGCCACGCGCGTCCACCACGGCCTGCCCGACGGAGGGCAGGCTCCGCAACGCCTCTTCGATCTCGGCTGGTTCGACCCGATAGCCGCGAATCTTGATCTGCTGATCGCTGCGACCCAGGAACTCCACGTCGCCGCCGGGCAGATACCGGCCCAGGTCGCCGGTGCGGTACAACCGGGCGCCCGGCGGTCCGAACGGGTCGGGCACGAACCGGTCGGCGGTCGCGCCGGGTTGCCCCAGATAGCCGCGCGCCAACCGGTCGCCGCCGATGTGGATCTCGCCGGTGACCCCGATCGGCACCGGTTCCAGGTGCTCGTCGAGCAGGTACACCCGGGTGTTCGCCAATGGTCGCCCGATCGGCGTCACGGTGGAGGTGGGCTCGTCCCGCGGGCCGACCCGGTAGGTGGTCACGCCCACCGTGGTCTCGGTCGGCCCGTAGTGGTTGACCACCGCGCACGTCCCGAGCCGGGCCAGGTCCCGCGTCCACTCCCAGGACGAGCCCTCGCCACCGAAGATCAACAACCGTCGGGGCAAAAGGCGTTCCGGGTCGACCTCGGCGGCCAGCCCGGCCAGATGGGACGGCGTCATCTTGAGGTAGTCGACCGGGTGCCGGGCCAGGTGGTCGGCGAACTCGGCGCCGGACAACCGCTTGGGGATCAGGTGCAGTTCGCCGCCGGTGGTCCAGGCGAGGTACAGCGCGGTGATGGCGAAGTCGAAGGACAACGACTGGGCCAGGCCGTGCACCGATCCGGGCACCACCTCGAATCGTTCGCGCACGCCGTCCAGATAGGTCAGCGCCTCGCGGTGCTGCACCGCGACGCCCTTGGGTCGGCCGGTGGATCCGGACGTGTAGATGACGTAGGCCAGGTTCCCCGGCCCGGCCGGCACGGGTGGCGGGCCGCTCTCCTCGGCGACGGTCGCGTCCGGTTCCCGATCGAGCAGGATCACCGTGCCGGGGTGACCCGCCGTGCGCTCGCGCAGCGTCGTGTCCGTCACCAGGACCCGCACCTCGGCGTCCGACAGCATGAACGCCAGTCGCTCGACCGGCTGTTCGGGATCCAGCGGCAGGTAGGCCACGCCCGCCTTGAGCACGGCCAGGACGGCCACCGCGAGGTCGAGCGACTGTTCCAGGCACAGCGCGACCGGCGTCTCCGGGCCGACCCCGTGCCCGCGCAGCCGACGGGCGAGCCGGGCGGCGCGCGCGTCGAGTTCACCGTAGGTGAGGCTCTTCCCCCGGTAGGTCACCGCCGGCGCACGCGGATCGCGGGCCACCTGGGCCTCGATCGCCGCCGTCAGCGTCGGGTGTTCGGGCGGTGGCGCGGCGGTGTCGTTCCAGCCGGTGGTGACCTGGGCCCGCTCCGTCGGCCCGAGCAGGTCGATCCGGGACAGCGGCGTATGCGGATCGGCGACCACCGCGCGCAGCAGGGTCTCCAGGTGTGCGGCCAGCCGGGCCACGGTGCTCGCGTCGAACAGGTCGGTGTTGTAGGTGAGCAGGCCGTGCATGCCGGTCGCGGTCTCGAACACGAACAGGCTCAGGTCGAAGCGGGTGACCCGGGAGTCGCCGGTGAACCAGTCGTGGGTGAGCCCGGCGAAGCCGCGCTCGCCGCGCCCGTAGTTCTGCAGCGCGAAGGTCACCTGGAACAGCGGCGTGCGGCTGACGTCGCGGGTGACGTTCTGGTCGCGGACCACCTGGTCGAACGGGAGGTCCTGGTGGGCGTACGCGTCCAGGCAGCTCTCCCGGACCCGGCGAAGCAGTTCGGTGAAGGTGGGGTCTCCGTCCAGCGGTGCCCGCATGGCCAGCATGTTCACGAACATGCCGACCATCGGTTCCAGGTCCGGGTGGGGGCGTCCGGCGATCGGGGATCCGACCGCGAAGTCGCGTTGTCCGCTGTGCCGGGACAACACCGCCTGCCACGCGGCGAGCAGTGTCATATAGGAGGTGGCGCCGTGCGTGCGCCCCGACTCGGCAATCGCGGCGCAGAGTTCGGGGTCGAGGGTGAAGGTGTGCGCGTCACCGGCGAAGGTCTGCCGGGCCGGGCGGGGTCGGTCGGTGGGCAGTGCGAGCGTGCCGACCCCGGCGAGCCGCTCCCGCCAGTACGCGGCTGCGCGTTCGCCTTCGGGGCCGGCCAACCGCTCGCGCTGCCAGGCGGCGAAGTCGCCGTAGCGCACCGCCGGCGCGGGCACCTCGGACTCCCGACCCGCCGTGAACGCGTTGTAGTCGGACATCAGTTCGTTCACCAGGAGGTGGACCGACCAGCCGTCGCCGACCAGGTGGTGCAGGACCACCACCACTACGGTGTCCTCCCGGTCCAACCGCACCAGCGCGGCCCGCATCAGCGGCGGCACCTCCAGGTGGAACGGCCGGGCGAACTCCGTGCCCACCAGCGCCGCCGCCCATTGCTCCCGCGCCCGGGCATCGAGGTCGCGCTCGGGCGAGTGCCGGGCGACGGTGATCGGCATCGGCGGGTGCACGGTGGCGATCGGTCGACCGTCCGCGCTGGTGGCGAACGTGGTACGCAGGCTGTCGTGCCGGGCCGGCAGCGCGTTCAACGCGCGTTCCAGCGCCTCTTCGTCCAGCCGTCCGCGCAGGCGCAGCGCGAACGGAATGGTGTACGCGGCGGTCCCGGGGGTGAGGTTCTCCATGAACCACAGCGGGATCTGCGCGGACGACAGCGGTACTTCCACGCCCTCCGGCAGTCGTGGTATCGACGCCGGGGCGATCGTCGCGGATCTGCGCAGCCGCTGTTCGAGCAGGGTGCGCTTGGCGGCCGACAGTTCGCCCGGCCGGGTCGGCGGCGCCGGGGTGAGCGTCATCGCGGGTCTCCCGTCTCGGCTTGGTCCAGCACCAGTCGTTCGGCGTCCGCCTCGGAGAGCGTGTCCAGTTCGGCCACCAGGAGTTCCTCGACCGAGGCGGCCAGTCCGGCGACCGTGGGGTCGGCGAACAGGGCCCGGATCGGCACGGTGAGTTCGATCGCCACGCCGAGCCGGGCCACCGCCCGGGTGGCCAGCAGCGAGTGCCCGCCGAGCGCGAAGAAGTCGTCGAGCGCGCCGACCCGTTCCAGGCCGAGCACATCCGCGAAGGTCTGCGCGACCAGTTCCTCGGCGCTGCCGCGTGGAGCCACGAAGGACGCCTCCGGCGCGGCGCGTTGCTCGGGTGCGGGCAGCGCGGCCCGGTCCAGCTTGCCGTTGGCGGTCAGCGGCAGACGGGGCAGCACCACGAAGGCGGCGGGCAGCAGGTAGGCGGGCAGCGTCCGGGCGAGCGCGGCACGCACCGCGTCCGGGTCCGGGGCCGCCGCGTCGGTACGGGGCACCAGGTAGGCGACCAGCCGCCGATCGCCGCGTTCCTCGCGCAGCAGCACGGCCGCCTGGCCGATGTCGGGCCGGGCGACCAGGGCCGCCTCGATCTCGCCGAGTTCGATCCGGTAGCCGCGCAGTTTGACCTGGTGATCGGTGCGGCCGAGAAACTCGAGTTGTCCGTCCGGGCGTTGCCGGGCCCGGTCGCCGGTGCGGTAGAGCCGGGCGCCGGGTGGACCGTACGGATCGGGCACGAAGTGACACGCGGTCAGGCCGGGGCGGCCGAGGTAGCCCCGGGCCGGCCCGATGCCGCCGACGCACAGTTCGCCGGGCACCCCGGGCGGCACCGGTTCCAGATGCCGGTCCAGCACGTGCACGCGCGTATTCGCCAGGGGCCGTCCGATCGGCGGGCGGGTGCCGTCCCACGGCTCGGCCAGGGGGCCGGCCAGGGTCGCCGAGGTGGCGATGACCGCGGTCTCGGTGGGGCCGTACGTGTTGACCAGGTCGACCCGATCGCCGAACACCTCGCGCCAGCGCCGCATCGAGGCCACATCGGCCTGGTCGCCGCCGATGATCAGCAGCCGCAGCGCCGGCGGCCACGGCAGGCCCGGCGTTTGCGCGACCAACTCGTGCCAGTACGGCGTGGGCAGGTCGAGCACGGTCAGCGTGCGGCCCGCGTCCGTGGCGAAGAAGTCGGGCAACAGCGCGTCGGCGGGGGCCAGTACCAGTGTCGCGCCGCCGAGCAGGGTCGGATAGACCTCCTCGACATGCGTGTCGAAGCCGAACGAGGCGAATTGCAGGACCCGGTCGCCCGGGCCGGTCCGGTAGCGCTCGCGCATCCAGGCGAGCCGGGCGCCCAACGCCGCACGGCTGATCAGGGTGCCCTTGGGTCGGCCGGTGGACCCGGAGGTGTAGACGAGATAGGCCAGGTCCTCGGGGCCGGCGACAGGCGCGAGCGGCTGCGTCTGTGCCCCGTCTCCCCGACCGTCGTCGGCTCCGGCACCCTCCAACGCCAGTATCGGCCGCCCGAAGTCGGCGAAACGGTCCGCGAACTCGGCCCGGCACAAGAGTTGTTCGGCGCCGCTGTCGGCGAGCATGTAGGCGATCCGCTCGGCCGGCAGCGTGGGATCCACCGGAAGGTATGCGCCGCCCGCCTTGAGTACGGCCAGCAGCGCGACGATCGTCTCGATCGAGCGCTCGGCGCACACCGCGATCACCGAGTCCGGCCCCGTGCCGCCGCGCCGCAACACCCGGGCCAGCCGGTTCGCCCGGGCGTCCAGCTCCGCGTAGTCGATGCGATCGCGGCCGGACTCGACCGCGTCGGCATGCGGGGTGCGCAGCGCCTGCACCTCGAAGGCCAGCACCGGGTCCGGGCATTCGCCGAGCGGCGGACCGGCCGCTGCGGCCAGCACCCGCGCGCGGTCGGTCGCCGGCAGCAGCGGCAGCCGGGACAGCGGCGTGTCCGGGTCGGCCACGGCCCCTTCGAGCAGTGTCTCGAGGCAGCGGGCGAAGCGGGTGACGGTCTCGGGGACGAAGCGTTCGGTGTCGTAGACGAACTCGACCACGAGTTCGTCCCCTTCCGGCCACACCTCCAGCGCCAGATCGAACTTCGCCTGGCGAAAGCCGGATTCGAAGACCTCGGCGCGCACCTCACCGAGCCGCAGCCCGGGTCCGGCGGGTGGTCGCAGGGTCAGCATGGTCTGGAACACCGGCGGGCTGTCCGGATCACGCTCCACGTCCAGGGCGCCCAACAGCCGCTCGAAGGGTACGTCCTGGTGTTCGTAGGCCTGGAGCGCCACCGTACGGGTGCGGGCCAGGAAGGCCCGGAAGGTGGGGTCCTCGGCGGTGCTCCCGCGCAGGACCAGCGTGTTGAGGAAGTAGCCGACCAGCGGCTCGTACTCCTCCTCGTCCCGGCCCGCCAGCGGCGAGCCCACGCACACGTCCTCCTGGTCGCAATACCGCGAGAGCAGGGTCTGGTACGCGGCGAGCAGGGTCATGTACAGCGTGACCTTCTCGCGGCGGGCGAGTTGCTCGATGCCGGTGCGCAGCCTTGCCGGCAGGTGGTGGGTGACGGTGCCGCCTCGTGCGGTGTGGGTGCCGGGGGTGCGCGGGCGGTCGGCGGGCAGGTCCAGGGTCGGCGCGCCGGCGAGTTGCCCGGTCCAGTACGCCAGTCGCGCGTCGAATCCGGGCGAGTCGACGAGTTCGCGCTGCCGTCGTACGTAGTCTCCGTAACTCAGCGCCGGCTCGGTCAGCGGCGACGGCTGCCCGGACGCGAACGCCTGGTACAACGCCGCCAACTCGGTGTCCAGGACATTCATCGACCAGCCGTCGGCCACGATGTGATGCAGGATCAGGCACAACACGTGGTCGTGTGCGGCGTCGTCCAGGCGCAGCAGGCTCGCCCGCAGCAGCGGGCCCCGGGCCAGGTCGAACGGGCGGTTGGTGCGCTCGGCGACCAGTTCGCGGGCGTGGCGCTCGCGTTCGCCCGGGACGCCGTCGACGCCGACGCGTTCGAGCACGAAGCCGCCGGGCGGGCCGATCACCTGGGTGGGCACGCCGTCGCGGTCCGGGAAGGCGGCGCGCAGGCTGCCGTGCCGGGCGACCAGTTCGGCCAGTGCGCGTTCGAGCGCGTCGGCGTCCAGCGGGCCGCGCAGGCGGTGCACCTGGAACATGTTGAACGCGGCGTCGCCGGGGTTGAGCCGGTCCAGTAGCCAGAGCCGTTCCTGGCCCGCGGACAGCGGTAGGTGTTCGGTCCGCCCCGGTTCGGGACGGTGCGCGGGCCGCACGGCCGGCGCTTGCCGGTAGGTGTGCGGATCGTGGGTCGGAGAGGGGTTGTTCATGGCCGCCGTTCGCTTCGCATCGCGGAGACCGCGCTGGTGAGTCCGGTGATGGTCGGGGATTCGAAGAACACGTGCAGCGGTACGTCCACGCCCAGGCGTTTGCGGATCCGGGCGCCGATGCGGGTGACGGTGAGCGAGTGCCCGCCCAGGTCGAACAGATCCTCGTCGGGGCGGATGTCGTCCAGACCGAGCACTTCGCGCCAGATCGCGGTGATCTCGGCGGTCGGGCCCGGGTCGACGGGCTCGCGTTCGGGGTCGGATTCGCCGCGCTCTTGCCCTGCGGGCGCCGGGCCCGGATGCGACCGCGCGGTGCGCAGGCGCGGCGGAGCGGGCAGCGCGGCCCGGTCCAACTTGCCGTTGGGCGTCAGCGGCAGGCACTCCAGCACGACATAGGCGCCGGGCACCAGTGCGCGCGGCAGGGTCGCGGCCAAGTGCACGCGCAGTTCGGCCGGGCTCGGAGCGGGGCCGCCGCGCGGTACCAGATAGGCGACCAGGCGCGGGCCTTCGGCGGCGTCCTGCCGGGCCAGCACGGCGGCCGCCGCGATCTGCGGATGCCCCAGCAAGGCGGCCTCGATCTCGCCGAGCTCGATCCGGTGACCGAGGATCTTGACCTGATGGTCGACCCGGCCGAGGAACTCGATCCGGCCGTCCGCGCGGTAGCGGGCCCGGTCGCCGGTGCGGTACAGCCGGGCGCCGGGTGGTCCGAACGGGTCGGGCCCGAACCGATCGGCGGTGACGCCGGGCAGGTGTCGGTAGCCGCGGGCCACTCCACTGCCGCCGATGTACAGATCACCCGCGACGCCGACCGGGACCGGCTGCGACTCGTCGTCCAGGATGTACATCCGGGTGTTGGCGATCGGGCGACCGATGCTCACCCGGTCCTCGTCCACCCCGATCTCCGCGACGCTGGACCACACCGTGGTCTCGGTCGGGCCGTACGCGTTGACCAACCGCCGCACCCGGCGGCGCAGTTCCCGGGCCAGCGGTAGCGGGAGCGCCTCGCCCCCGGCGACCGCGAGCACGGCGGGCTCGCGGAAGCCGGCGTCGAGCAACATCCGCCAGCCGGACGGGGTGGCCTGCACGTGCGTGACGCGTTCGGCGCGGATCAGTCGCAGCAGCGCGCCGCCGTCGCGCACCTCGCCGTCCTGCGCGAGGACCAGTCGCCCGCCGATGATCAGCGGCACGAACAGTTCCAGGGCGGAGATGTCGAAGGACGCCGAGGTCAGTCCGAGCCACACCGCGTCGCGATCGCTGCCCAGGATGTCGCGCATCGATGCGAGCAGGTTGCCCAGCGCGCCGTGCTCGATCTCCACACCCTTGGGCCGGCCGGTGGATCCGGAGGTGGCCAGCACGTAGGCCAGGTCGCCCGAGCGCGGCGGCGCGCACGGCCCCTCGGCGTCCGCCGCCGGCGTCCCGATCTCCTCGATCAACAAGGCTCCGGCGGCGTGTTCGGGGAATCGGGTGAGCAGGTCGTGCTCGGTCAGCACCATCGTCGCCGCGCAGTCGCCGAGCACCGAGGCCAGCCGCGCCGAGGGGTACTCGGGATCCAGCGGCAGGTAGGCGGCGCCGGTCCGCAGGACGCCGAGCAGGGCCGTCGGCAGTGCGGCGGTACGCCGCACGCAGACCGCCACCAGGTCGCCGGGTCCGACCCCGGCGGCACGCAGGCGCCCGGCGACCGCGTCCACCGCCGCGCCCAGGTCTGCGTAGGTCAGCCGCTCGGCGCCGCAGTGCACCGCCGGCGCGTCCGGGGTGCGGGCGACCTGCGCGGCGAACAGTTCCGGCAGCGTCGCGGGATCGTGTTCCCGGGCGGTGTCGTTCCAGTCGCCCAGAATCGCGGTCCGCTCCCGGTCGGACAGCAGCGTGAGCCGGGACAGCGCGGTGTCCGGGTCGGCGACGATCGCGCGCAGCAGGGTGGTGAGGTGGTCCGCGATGTCCAGCGCCGTGCCCGGATCGATGGCCCGGGCGGCGTGGTGCAGGGTCAGCGTGAGTCGGTCGGGGTCGTCCAGGCATTGCAGGTGGAGGTCGCCGCGCGCGGACCGGTTGAACATGGTCCAGTCGATCGAGGTCGGCAACTCGGCGAAGCCGGGCACCTCGGTGCGGCGGCGATAGCTCATCGACACCGGGGCCAGGGCCAGGCGCGGGGTGAGGCCGGGCACCGCGCGGCCGAGCGGCACGTCGCGCACCGTGTACAGCCCGCGCAGGTCCGCGCGCAGCGCCCGGGCGAAGGCGCCGAACGGCGTGTCCGGCAACGGTCTTGTGTGTACCGGGAGTTCGTTGACGTAGGGACCGATCCGGTCGTGGGTGTGCAGGGTGCGGGTGCCCAGGTCGATGGCGACCGTGGGGTGTTCGTTGCCGTAGCGCCACAGCAGTACGTGCAGGGCGCCCAGCAGCAGAGCGAACGAGCTGACGCCCAGCGATTCGGCGGTGTCGGCGATGCCGTGGCGCAGCTCGTCGTCCACCGGGATCGGCACGGCCGCGCCGGGGCCGCCGTCGGTGCCGGTGCGTCCGGACCCGGGCAGCACCACGCCGGGTGGCTCCTGTGGCTCGGTGGCGAATCGGGACCTGGCGAGTGTGACGCGGCGGGCGAACTCCACCGTCTCGCGGGCGGCGCGCTCGGCGTCCGCGGGATCCGCCGGGTCCGGGAGAGCGGGCAGGTCGGGCTTGGTTCCGGTGCCGAACGCGGTGTAGTGCGCGGCCAATTCGCGGACGAGGATGTCCTTGGAGCCGCCATCGAAGGCGAGATGGTGCGCGACGATCAGCAACACCTTGGGCCCGGTGCCCGCGTCGATCAGGGTGAAGCGCACCAGCGGGCCGGCGGCGGGGTCGAACGGGCGCACCGTCTCGCGTCGGATCAGCTCCGCCGTCGCGGCCTCGCGCGATTTCGCCGGTGTGTCGGCGAGCCGCTCGGTGACCAGGCGGGGCGGGTTGTCGGCGGGGACCAGCCACAGGTCGCCGTCGGCTTCGCGCAGCGCGCTGCCCAGGACCGGGTGGCGGGCCACGAGCGCGTCGCACGCGTCGGCCAGGGCGACCGGGTCGAGGTCGCCGGTGAAGCGGATGGTGAGCGGCATGTGGTGTGCGGTGCCGGTGCGACCGGCGAGTTCGGTGAACCGGATGCCGTGTTGCGCCGGGGAGACCGGGGCGCGGTGGACGGGTTCCGGCGGCAGGGATGCCGGCTGGGACTTGCGCATCGTCAGCCCTTCTCGATGGCGGTCGGTGAGTGCGCCAACGCGTCGGTGTCCCCGAACACCGGCGCGTGGGGGTGGTCGAGCGCGTGCCCGCAGGCGTCGACGAAGGCCCGGGCGAGGCCCTCGACGACACCGCGCTCGAACGCCCGGTCGTTGTACAGCAGCCAGCCGGCGATGGTGCCGTCCGGTTGTTCGGCGAGCGCCAGTTCCGGCACACCCAGGTCCGGTCGGCCGCCGGGGGTGCCCCATTCCGCGTCCAACTCGCGGGGCAGCTCGAAGGGTTCGGAGAGCAGGCCGAGGAAGTGCGCCGGGTTGGTCCAGCTCTCGTGGCGAATCCAGGCCGCGTCCGGAAAGCGCGGGTAGAACTCGGCGAAGGGATAGCACTGATGCTCGTTGGCGGCCAACGCGGCGCCGCGGACCCGGCCGACCAGGTCCTCGAAGGAGGGGTCGCCGTGCAAGTCGACCCGGATCAGCAGGGATTGCACCAGGCAGCCGATCAGGTTCTCGCTGCCCGGTCGCGAACGTCCCGGGACCGGTGACATCACCACGATGTCGCGGGTGCCGGCCGCCTTGGCCAGCACGCTCGTCCAGCACGCGGTGGCGAGCATGAACGCGGTCGCGCCCTGCTCCCGCACGCCGGCGCGCAGCCGGGCGACCAGGGCCGCGTCCAGGGCGAACCGTACCGAGCCGCTGTGCAGCCGGTCGGTGACGATCCGGTCCGGGAAGGGATCGATCGCGGAGGGTGCGCCCGCCAACGACCGTTCCCAGAACGGCCGGGTGCGCGGCCACTGCGCGCGGGCCCAGGCCAGATGCTCCGAGCAGGTCGGTGTCGGCGGCGGCAGCGGGCCGGGCCGGCCGGTGCGGGTCGCGGAGTACACGAGCGCGAGTTCGCGCAGCAGCACGCCCATGGACCAGCCGTCGAAGACCATGTGGTGCACCGCGAGGATCAGGACGTGGTCCTCGGTGTCGAGTTCGATCACCAGGGCGCGCACGAGCGGACCGGCGGCCAGGTCCCAGTCGTGCTCGCGCTCGCCGCGCGCGTACTCACGGGCGAACCGTTCGCGCTCGGCGGTCGTCGCGCCCTGTGCCCGCACTCGGCGTACCTCGGGCGGCAGTTCCGCCAGGACGAGCGCCTCCGCGGCGCCGTCACGATAGTGGAACACCGTGCGCAGAGCCTCGTGTCGGCGCACGATTTCGGCCAGTGCCGCCTCCAGCGCGTCCGGGTCGAACGTGTCGGTGATCCGGATCCCCACACTCACCGGACCCACGTCGCGCGTCTCGTCGGTCGCGTGCATCCAGACGAGGAAGTTTTCCTGCTGCGAGCTCAGCGGCATTCGGGCGGGCGCGGTCGCCGGCTCCGGCGCGTTCGGGCGCCCGGTTTCGGGTCCGGTGCGCGCGCTGTCGATCCAGGCAGCCTGGGCGGCCAGTTCGGGGTGGTCGAAGGCCAGCGACGCGGGCACTTCCAGGGCGAACAGGCGTTCCGCGGCGGCGGCCAGTCGGCCGGCCTTGAACGAGTCCCCACCGAGTGCGAAGAAGTTGTCCTCGGCTCCGGCGCCGGCGGCGCCGAGCACCTCGTTCCACAACCCGCTGACCGCGACCTCGGTCGCGGTCGCCGGGGCTCGCCCGGGGGATGTGTCGGCCGCGGCCAATCGGGCCCGCAACTGCGCTTTGCGCACCTTGCCGGCCGGGTTCCTGGGCAGGGTGTCCACGCGCAGGAACCGGGTCGGGATCTCGTGCCGGGCCAGCCGTTCGCGCAGGAACACCCGCAGGTCCTCGGCGGACGCCTCGGCGCGGAGCACCAACGCGGCGGCGACCATGGTGCCCATCGCCGCGTGCGGCACGCCGAACACGGACGCGTCCGCGACGGCGGGGTGTTCGTACAGCGCGGCCTCCACCGCGAGGGTGGACACGCGCAGCGCGCCGGACTTGATCAGGTCGCTTTCCCGGTCGACGAGGTACAGGTAGCCGTCCGCGTCGAGCCGGCCGATGTCGCCCATGCGCACCCAGCCGTCGGTGAACACCGCCGTGTCGGCCCCGGGGTCGCGGTAGTAGCTGCGCGAGGCGGTGGGCGAGCGCAGCCAGATCTCGCCGGTCTCGCCGATGGGCACGGCCTCGCCGTCCGGGCCCAGGATCCGCAGGTCCTCGCGTCCGGTGCCGCGTCCCACCGAGGTGGGCCGTTCGGGGTCGAAGACCATGGTGGTCTGCGCGGGCGCCGCCTCGGTGGAGGTGTACGCGTTGACGATGGTGGCGTCCGGGAACGCCTCGGTCAGCGCGAGCGCCGTGGCCGGGGGCAGCGCGGCGGCGGTCGAGCCGAACAGTTGCACGGAGCCGACGTCGTGCCGGGTCCAGGCCCGGGAGTTCACCAACTCGCCGGCCATCGCGGGGACGGTGAACACCGTCCCGACCCGATGGGCGGCGATCAGCGCGCAGAACTCCTCGGCATCGAACGTCGGTGCGCACAGCGCGGTCGGCGCGGCGGTCAACGCGTTGAGCAGCATCGTCTGGCCCGCGTTGGTGCCGATCGGAAACGCGTGCAGGAAGTGTCGCGAATGGGCCAACTGGCGTCGGCGGGGGGCCACTTCGTGGCCGAAGGCGAGGTTGGCGTGGGTGGCGGCGACACCCTTGGGGGTGCCGGTGGTGCCGGAGGTGTACAGGATCTGGGCCAGGTCGTCGGGGCCCGGCGCGGGCGGGTCGGGTGGGTCCGCGGGGGCCCGAGGCGGTACGGAATCGCGGTGCGCGGCCCGTTGTGCGGCGGCCTCCAGGTCGGCGGCGGGGGCGGTCCACGCATCGGTCGCCGGTGGCCGGATTCCGGCGCCGTGCAGAACGGCGCCGGCCGCGCAGTGGGTGAGCATGGTGCGCAGGGCGGCGGGCGGCAGGCGCTCGGGCAGCGGAACCGCGACCGCGCCGGCGCGTTGCACCGCGCAGTAGGCGACGGCGTAGTCGGCCCATTCGGAGCCGGTGAAGATCAGCCCGATCCGGTCCCCCGCGCGTACCGAGCGGGCTCTCAACTCCATTGCGAGCAGCGTGGATCGGTGGTCCCAGGCGGCGAAGGTCAGGCGACTTTCGGACCTGCCGGGCACCAGGATGGCGACCCGTTCGGGGTCGACGAGCGCGCGGGCTGCCAACAGGCCCGGCACGGTCGGCCCCGACGCGGTCGGGTCGGTGGTGGTGGCGCCGCTCGTGGAGCACGCCGGGTCGGTGGGTCCGCGGCGGGTGTCGGCGGCGGTCATGTCGCGATCCGATGCGGCGCGATCGGGTCCGGACATGGGTGAGCTCTGGCTCTGCGCATGGGATATCTCCGGGGTAGGAGCGAAACGCGGAACGCCATGGGCAACATCGGCCCATGCTGAGCGGCGGAAAATGCCATACGGGAACCGCCGATCCGGTCATGGAGCGATGACCGTCGGCGACGACTCCAAGACTGTCAATGGACTAGACCAATGACAAGAGCCGGCCGGAATCCCGCTGCCGATCCGGGGCAGAAACCGGGCGGTGGGCGGCGCGGCCCCCCGTCGCACGAGACCACCGGTTGGTCGGCCGGCGTCGCGCGAACGCCCCGATTCGCTTGCCTGGAGGGCGAATTCATCCGCCGAAAACTGGGTCTGTCGCCGCCGTCCCCACGGCGCTACCGTGAGCCTGCCGCACTTCCCTAACCCAGGGTCGATGACCGGTGCACCCGGCGTACCGGCCGGGTCGTCCGGCATCGGCGGAAAGGTATCGCCATGCGCACCGCATCGAATGCCGCTCGGAACACCGTCGTCAACGCCTGGCGCTCCGGCGCCGAATCGGCCGACGGCGTCGAGAACCCCGCCGGTTCGCTCTACATCGGCGGATCCGCAACCGAACAGAGCCTCACCGAGATCGACGTCGCCGCGATCAGCTGCGGCACCGCGTGCTCCGGGTCGCGCACTCGCCCCTGTTGTTGATCCGTTCCGCACCGACCCGCCGCCCGGAACGGTCGCCTGTCGACCGGTTCCGGGCGGCGGGTCCGTCCTCGATGGGTGGCGATCCGCGCATGGCAATCCCGGTCCGGCCCCGCCCCGTGGTGACCTACGACGACGCCGGCGAATTCGACGCCGCGTTCGAGCCGTTGATCGGCCCCGCGCTGGACCGCTTCCGACGCCGACTGCGGGCGATCCCCGATCCCCTGTCGGCGGTCGAGCGGGAGGTGCTGCTGCGTGCCGCCCACCGCTCGCTGCTGGACGTGGTCCGGCCCAAGGCCAACCGGCTGCTGCTGCTCGAACTGCACGCCGCCCGGATGTCCGGCCGCCTCACCCGAGACACCAGCGCGCAACGCTGGGACGAGTTCCTCGAACTCGCCTCCGGTGCCGAGTTCTGGAGCGAACTCGAGCTCGACTACCCGGCGTTCGCACCGCGGCTGGAGCGGGTGATCCGCAATCGATGCGCCGCCCTGCTCACCCTGGCCCGCCACCTGGCGAGCGACCGGTCGCGCCTGGCCGACCTGCTCGGCAGGCCGCCCGGCGATCTCGTGCAGATCCGCCTGGACGCCGGCGACTCGCACCGCGGCGGCCGTACCGTCGCCGTGGTCCGCTTCGAGGCCGGCCGCGTGGTGTACAAACCCCGCTCGCTCGACGTGGACGCCGCGCTATCCGCGACGCTGGACGAACTCCTGGCCGGCACCCCGCGCCCGGATCGCATCAAGGTGCCGCGGGTGCTGCTCGGCACCGACTACGGCTGGGCCGAACACATCGAACACCGCTACTGCGCGAACCCCGCCGAACTCGCCCGCTTCTACCGAGGTTTGGGCGAGTGGATGTGCGTGATGCAGCTGCTCGGCGCCACCGACCTGCACTCGGACAACGTGATCGCCCAGGGGCCGGTGCCGTGGGTGGTGGACTGCGAGACGCTGTTCAGCCCGGAACCCCCGATGGCCGCCAGTGGACTCGGCGACGCCTTCGACACCGCCGCCGCCTCGGTCCGCCGAACCGTGCTGCGCACCGGACTGTTGCCCATGCGACTGGCCCAACTCGTGCTCCAGGGCGTGGACATGTCCGCCGTGGGCGCACTGCCCGAGCAACAGCCCAGGATCCCGGCACCGGTGATCGCCGGAGCCGGAACCGACCTGGCCCACCTGGCGATGGAGCCCGCCGACGTGGGCGGTTCGGCCAACCTGCCCGCCCCCGACGCCGATCCGATCGCCCATCAGGACGACATCGTGCGCGGCTACCGCGACCTGCGCGACCGACTCGACACGCTGGACCGGGACGGCCGGCTGCGCCCGATGCTGGACGGCTTCGTCGGCTGCGACCTGCGCGTGGTGCTGCGGCCCACCCAGGTCTACGTGGAGATCGCCCGGATGTTGTGGCATCCCGCGTCCCTGCACGACGAACCCCCGGCCGTCGAACGCGCCACGGACGTGCTGACCCGGCAGGCGAAGGCACTGCACGGCGCGCCCTCCACCCCGGAAGTGGTCGGCGCCGAGGTCGCCGACCTTCTGGACGGCGACATCCCGTTCTTCGGTGTACGGCCCGAACACGGCCGGATGGACGGGCCGCGCGGCACCACATGGGGAGAGCCGGTCCACCTGATCGACGCGAGTGTCGAGCGCTGGCGGGCGGGCGATCCGCGGTTCGAGGAGGTGATGATCCGCTCGTCGCTGCTGGGCGTCTACCGCGACCGCAGCGCGATCCCCGAGGCGGAGCGACGGCACGACACCCCGCTCCGCACCGGCGACCTCGCGGAGCGGCGCCGCGACCTGGCCGCCCGATTCGCCCGGGACCTGTGCGCACGAGCGGTGATCGGCGCGGACGGCACGGCCACCTGGATCGGGCCGGTCTACACCGAAGGCGGGTTCAGCGTGCGGCCGTTCGCGGCCGACTTCTACAGCGGGCAGGCCGGGGTCGCGCTGGCACTGGACACCTACCTGGCCCGCTCCCGCGCCGGCCGGGTGCCGACGGTGCCCGGTCTGCGGGCGATCGCCGACGGCGCGATCCGGGCGCTGGCGGCGATGGAGGACGCGGTTCCCACCGGCCGGCTCGGCGCGTTCGACGGGATCGGCGCGGCCGTACGCACCTGGCTGGCGCTGTACGCCCGCTCCGGCCGACCGGCGGACCTGGAGCGCGCCGTCCGGCACGCGGAACGCGCGCCGGGCCTGTTGGCCCGGGACACCATCCTGGACGTCGCGGGCGGCGCGGCCGGGCTGATCGTGCCGCTGCTGGCCCTGGCCGGCGTGACCGGCGACGGCACATGGCGCGAGGTCGCCGAGTCCGCGGGGGCCCTGCTGGTCGAACGCGCCGTCGTCGAGGAGGCCGACGGGGGCCGCACCGCGCGCTGGCCGACCGCGCTCTTCCCGGACGGCATCGGCGGATTCGCGCACGGATCGGCGGGCATCGGCTGGGCACTGGACCGCCTGTCCCTCGCGACGGACGATCCCGGGCCGCTCGAACCGGCGTCCCGCGCCTGGGCGTTCCAGGAGCACCTGTATCGGCCGGAGGCCGCCGCCTGGCTGGACGGCCGGGAAGCGGACCAGGTCCTGTACCTGGACTCCTGGTGCCACGGCAGCACGGGCATCGGCCTGGCCTCCTGGGACCTGTACGCGCGCACCGGCGCCCCCGCCCACCTGGACCGCGCGCTGCGCGCCGCGGCGGCGACCCGGCGTACCGGGTTCGGCTGGGACTACACGCTGTGCCACGGCGACGCGGGCTCCTGGGAACTCCTGGACACCCTCCTGCGCGGCGCCCCCGACCGGCTGCGTGCCCACCTCCCGGACACCCCCACCCGGGACGACCTGGACGCCCTCCTGCTCACCGCGCTGGAAACCTACGGCCCCCTCACCAAGTCCATCACCGACACCACCACCGGTCTGCTCCCGGGCACCGCGGGCGCCCTGCACCAACTCCTGCGCCTGGACCACACCGACCCGGAACGTGCTCCGTCCCTGTTGCTGCTCGACGAGTTGTAGGACGGCCCGGGGCGTGTCCTCGATGCCCGCCGTGGTGCTCGGCGGGCATCGAGGACCCGCCCCGGGCCGGTCTCACCCCGCCGGGTCGGCGTACGCCTGGGCCTGGAGGCGGTACAGCTCCGCGTACTCGCCGCCCTCGCACATCAGTTGCTCGTGCGTGCCCTGCTGGACCACCTCGCCCGCCCGCAACACCACGATGCGATCGCATTCGCGTACCGAGGCCAGGCGATGGCTGATCAGCACCACCGTGCGCCCCGCCGCCAAACGCCGGATGTTCGCGTACACCGCGTGCTCCGCCCGCGCGTCCAGGGCCGCCGTCGGCTCGTCCGCGATCAACAGACGCGCGTCCCGGTAGAAGCCGCGCGCGATGCCGATCCGCTGCCACTGACCGCCGGACAGATCCACCCCGGCCCGGAACTTCTTCGACAACAACGTGTCGTACCCGTGCGGCAGACGCTCGATCAACCCGTCCGCCCCCGCGTCCCGCGCCGCCCGCAGCATGGCCGCACCCTCCGGATCCACCCGATCGGCCCGCCCCAGCACGATATTGCCGCGCGCGGTCAGCGGCCAGCGGGTCGGCTGCTGCATCACCAGCGCCACCTGCTCGCGGATCCCGGCCGGATCCACCTCGGCCAGGTCGATGTCGTCCCAGTGCATCGTGCCCTTGTCCGCGTGGTACAGCGCGGCCAACAAGAGCGCGAGCGTGGTCTTCCCGGACCCGTTCTCGCCGACCAGGGCCACCGTCTCGCCCCGGCGGATCACCAGATCCACCCCGCGCAGCGCCGACTGCGCACTCCCGGGATAACCGAAGTGGACGTCCCGCAGCCGGATCTCGGCGAACCCGACCGGCACCGCCGCCGTCGTCCCCGGCCGTGCGCGCGCGCTCGCCTGCTCCAGGAACGCGTGATAGTCGGCGATATACAGGGACTTCTCGTAGAGCCGGTCGACCGCGACCATCAAGGTGGCCAGCGAACCGCTCGCGGTACGCACCGCCAGCACCGCCGTGCCCGCCACCGCGAGCGGCACGATCTCGGCACGCACCAGCAGGCCAAGCGCGACGTACGTGGCTCCCAGCGCCAGGCCGGAGAGCGTCCGTCCGATCAGCCCCACCCGGACCTGCGCGTAGCCGACCCCGACCTCCGCCCGCTCCACCGACCCGGCCAGCCGCCGGAATTCGGCCAGCAACGGTCGTTCGGCGGTACAGGCCCGAACCTCCGCCGCCGCCTCCCGGGCGCTGAGCAGGTCGGCGAACAACCACAGTCGCCGATACAGCGTCATGCGCCGGACCATGCCCTCGAAGCCGATCCGGGCCGAGCGCAGCGCCGCCCACCCCTGCGGCGCGATCGACAGGGCCAGCAGCGGCAGCAGCACCGGATGCAACCCGGTCACCACCCCGATCCCGACCAACAGGCCCACCAGCGCCCCCAACAGCTCGACCGCGTGCCCCAGGGCCAGTTGCGCGTGATCGATGCCGCGATCGCGGGCCCGGGCCAGCGCGTCGTGCCAGTCCGCGTCGTCGAACGCACCCAGATCCGCGCCGACCGCCGCGGCGTGCAGCCGATTCTCGGCCACCCGGCGAATGCCCGGGGACAACCGCGCCTGGGTCGCCGCCACCACGGTCTCCAACCCCGCCCGCACCGCCGTGGCCGACACCACCGCGATCACCGCCGGCAGCGCGGCACCGACCCGGTCCGGCGCCGGCCCCGAGGCGAACAGCGCCCCCAACGCCCGCGCGGTGGCCAGCAACGCCAGCGCCGTGGCCACCCCGGCGGCCGACTGGGCCAGTATGAGCAGCCACGTCGCACGCCGACTCGCCGCCCGGGACAGTCGCCACACCTGCACCAGCGCGACCGGCAGCCGAGTGAGCATCCGACCCAGGCCCGCGTTCGCCGCGTCCCCGTCGAACGGGGTGTCGTACCCCTCCCCCAACTCGTCGAACTCGCCCATCCCCGAAGGCACTTGCCCAGCCATCCCGAACCCCTCCCGGCCGACAGGTACGGTATGCCCGGGACGGGGGTGCGCTACGGGTACGGATGGGATCCGAACCCCGACGGGGCAACTCCCGCCGCCGCGTCCGGCCCCGGCGCCCGGGATCGACGCCGCTCGGTCCGGGACCGACCCGAATGCGCTCGGCCGGGGATGACCCCACCCGGCTCAGTCCGGAAGCAACCCGCTGCGCCGGGCCAGGGCCACGGCCTCGGTGCGGCGGGACGCGCCGACCTTGGCCATGATGTTGGAGACGTGCACACTCGCGGTCTTGGCGCTGATGAACAGTTCCTCGCCGATCTGCCGGTTGGTCCGGCCCTTGGCGAGCAGTTCCAACACCTCCTGCTCGCGCGCGGTCAGCATCGCCTCGCCGGCCGGCGCCCGGTTCGGATCGCCCAACCGCGCGCGCCGCACCGCCGCGTCCACCGCGTCCCCCAGCGGCACCGACCCCAGCCGATCCGCCGTCGCCCGCGCCCGCCGCGCCAGGTCGGCCGCCTCCTCCCGGCGTCCGGCCGCCACCAGCGCCTGGACCAGCCGCAGTTCGCTGCGCGCGCCCTCGAAGACGTTGCCGTAGTCGAACGCCCGGACCGTCTTCTCCCACAGCGCGACGTCCGAAACGCCGGACACCCGCGACCACTCGGCCTCGACACGCAGCAGCCAGGCGGTGCCCTCCGCCCCGGTGCGCGGATAGCGACGACCGGGCCAGGTCGCCGTGGTGCGGGCCAGTTCGATGAACTCCCGTGCCGTCGCCATCTCCTGCTCCACCCCCTCGGCGTCGCCCGCGGCCCGCAGCTCGGCCACCGTGTCGCCGATCGCGGACAGCACCAGGGCGGACAACCGCACCCCCACGTCCGGGTACCGATTGTGCTCCTCGGACAGTTCGGACAGCGTGCGTCGCGCCCAGTCGGCCGCCGCGCGGGAATCACCGCGCCAGACCGCCTCGTCGGTCAGCACCAGACCGCCCACGAGCACGCCCATCCAGTTGAACGGCCGCCCCTCGAACAGGATCCGCGCCCGCTCCGCGGCACCGGGCCCACCGCGACCCAGCAGCACGTACAGCTCCGCCGCCGCGACGTGGCCGAACGCCGAGGGCACCGTCGAGGGCACCTCGGCCAGGGCGTCGTCCCAGCGTCCCAGCGTGTACAGGAGCTGGGCGCGCAGGTAGCGCATCTCGAGCGGATAGGGTGACGTGGTCCTGGTGCTGCTGCGGGCCAGTTCCAGGCCCTCGTCCAACCAGCGCAGGCACTCCTGGAGCAGTCCCGACTCGAACGTGCCCATGGCCAGGTTCATCAGCGCCCGCAGCTCGATCGTCGGATTGCCCGATCGCCGTGCCAACTCGCGTGCCTGAACCAGCCGTTGGCGTCCCTCGTCGGACTGCCGACTGGATTCCAGACCGGTCAGCGAGATGATCGCGTCGGCGAGGGCGTCGTCCGTGCCGAGTTCCTCGGCGACCGCCAGCACCTGGCGACCGACGCGCCGGGCGGTCTCGTCGTCCTTGTAGTAGTACGCGGCCTGCACGTACGTGGCCGCCGCCCACAACCAGGTGTGCGACGGCGGCTCGGCCGGAATCATCTCGAGCGCCTGTCTGCTGTACTCGAACGCGGCCTGGAGGTCGTCCACGCTCATCAGGCTGGAGGCGAGCGTGTAGCGCACGGTCACCGCCAGGTCGACGTCCGCGTGCTCACCGAGCCGATCCAGTGCGGTACGCGCGAACGCGACGGCACGGTGCGCCTCACCGGCTCGGACCGCGGCCGCGGACGCGCGCAACATCAGCGACACGTTGTCGCTGTCGACCAACTCCCGCGCGTTCGGCACCGCGTCCCATACCTCGAGGGCCGTTTCGACCCAGCGCATCTCCTCGGCGGGCGCACCCATGCGCGCGGCGTGGTCGGCCGCCTCGATCGACGCGGTGAGTGCTCCGGGCAGGTCGTGCGCGGCCCGGTGGTGGTGGGCCCGCTCGGCCGGACTGGCGACCCGGCGCTCCGCGGCGCCGAGCAGGCGGCCGAACACCGCGTGGATCCGTACCCGTTCGCCCGGCAGCAGGTCCGCGTACGCCGCCTCGCGGATCAGCGCGTGGCGGAACGCGTAGGTGTCGCCCTCGCCGGCCACCAGAAGGTGCCGTCCGACCGCCTCGCGCAGCGCCGCCTCCAACTCGTCGTCCGGCAGCTCGACGGCGTCCCGGAGCAACCCGTGCTCGACCCGGCGACCGGCCACGGCGGCCGTGCGGATCACCCGCTGGGCGGTGCCCGACATCTGCTCGATCCGAGTGAGCAGCACCTCGGCCAGGCCGCTGGGCACACCGCCCACCGCGGTGTCGGTGGCGGCGCGCAGTTCCTGGGCGTAGAACGCGTTGCCCTCGGCCCGCTCGACGATGGCCCGTACGGTGTGCTCGGGCAGCGGGTGGGCGTCCAGGCCGCGCACCAGGCTGGCCACGTCCTCGTCGTCCATCGGGCGCAGGTCCAACCGCCCGACCGAGGGCAGGCGGACCAACTCGGCCAGCAGCGGGCGCAGCGGGTGCCGCCGATGCAGGTCGTCCGAGCGGTAGGAGGCCAGCACGGTCAACCGCTGGTATGCGGCGCCGCCCGGGCGCTGCGGCAACAACCGGCTCAACAGGAAGCGCAGCAGGTCGCGGGTGGACTGGTCGGCCCAGTGCAGGTCCTCGACCACCAGCAGGACGGGAGCCGACTCGGCGAGGTCACCGAGCAGCGCCGCGACGTCCTCCAACAGCCGCAGCCGCACCCCGGAATCCGGCATCGTGCCGGCGTACTCCGCCGCGCCCCCGCCGGCGCGCAGCAGCCGATCGACGGCCGGGTGCGCGGCCAACAGGTCGGCGTACCGCTCCTCGGCGTCCAGCCGGCGCAGCACCTCGACGAACGGCAGGTAGGGCAGACCGACGTCACCGAGATCCACACAGTGGCCGGTCAACACGGTCATGCCGGCGCCGGCCGCCCGTGCGGCGGCCTCCGCGAGCAGCCGGGTCTTGCCCACTCCGGCGTCCCCGGCCAGCAGCACGGCACAGGGATCACCCGCCCGCCCACGCGCCAACGCCTCGTCGAGCCGGGCGACCTCCTCGCCCCGCCCCACCAGCGCCGCATCCCAACCCACGTCAGTCACCGCGCAATCCTGACACGTGCCGGCGACACAGGACATCTCGCCCCACAACCGTGTCCTGCGACGACACGCGGCGGCGACCCGCAGGCTCTCCCGGGGTGGAACGCGCGCGCTCCGCGTGGGGCCGATGTCACGGATCGTGCGCGAAAGGCCACCGCGGGCCGCGGTGGCCTTTCGTCGTGCGGGAAGACCCGGGTGGCTGGGTCGGCTCGGCCGTGCTTCGGGCCGGGGCCGGGCGGGGCGCCGAGTACCGGGTGTAGCCGGGGTCGCGCTCGGGGGTGGTCGGGCTCGGGGGTGGTCGGGCTCGGGGGTGGTCGGGCTCGGGGGTGGTGGGTCCTCGGGTGGTCGGTGCGGCCTCGATCAGCTCTTGATCGAGTAGCTGTCGCCGTAGACCTTCCAGTTCAGCGGTGGGTTGAGGTCGAGGTTGCCGGCCTTGAGGAAGACGCGCTGTGCGGTGTCGACCCGGCTGGTGTCGCTGTGCGCGTCCTCGTGCTTCATCGCGACCTTGCGGGCGTCGAGGAAGGCGTTGAGGTAGGTGGTCTCGTTGCCGCCCTGAGCCGGCGGCTTGGCCTTCTTGAGCGCGTTGGCGCGGATCGAGCTGAAGCTGTCCCGGTCGCCGCCGTCGCCGTGCATGACGATCGCGTCGTAGTAGATGAACTGGCCGAGTGCGCCCAGCCCGTCCGACTTGCCGCGGTTGACCGCCGGGTTGAAGTACACGCGGTCCCGCTCGTCGTTCTGTGCCTGGCGGAAGTCGGCGTCGCCGGCGGCGGTCACCCAGGCCTTGGTGAACGAACTGCCCAAGCCGGCGTGTGAGTCCGTGCCGTTGACCTTGCGTAGTGCGGGCAGGAACTTGGCCAGCACGTTGCCGGGCTTGCGCGCGGTGTACAACTCGACCAGGTCGAGCATGTCACCGGTGCCGGAACAGAAGCCGATGATTCCGGCCGTGTATCCGCGCCCGTCGTCGATGTCCTCGATGTACTTGTACTGTGCCTTCCAGTCCAGGGTGGAGTTCTCCGCACTGGACACCAGTTGCATGGCGATGTCCTTCTTGTGCGGGTCGTCCAATCCGATCCGCGCGGCGGCGACCTGGGCCGCCGCGCCGGTCGAACCCGACTGCGCGGCGTCGTTCGTCGCCGCGTGGGCCAGCGGCCCGGGTACCGCGATCAGCAGTCCGGCGGCCACAAGCAGAGTCAGGCGCTTGCGGCTTCGTCCGAGGTGAGAGTGCACGTGCGTCTCCGTTCCGGCTCTACGGCCACGTTCGGGGGGCTCCGTGTCCATCCTTTGTTAGGAAAGTTTCCTAACAAGGACGAGTCACATTGAAGCACTGCCGGGATCCGCCGCCAAGGGGACCGAGGACATCACCTGAAAACTGATGTGCCGTCATCCGGGTTGGTCACAAAGCGACCTGATGATCGATCAGGTTCGAAAGAGGGCGCGCACGGAAGGGCCGTCCAACACCACGATCCGGCCCGAGCGGTCCCAGGCGGTGATCCGGCCCGCGTGTTCCCGGAAGCCGATGGTGTCGGGGGCGGCACCGGGAAAGGCGATGTCCGCGATGGCGTCGGTGTCCGTGCCCGGGTACACCGACGCCGAGCCCTCGCTCGACACGAGCAGGTGGGCGTCACCCGAGACGAGGACCGCCTCGAAGACGGTGGGAACGACGACACCGGTACCGGTGACCAGAGAAGGTGGCATCGCGCCCTCCAGGATGGACCGTTCCCGCAGCGTCCATCCCGGCATGTCCCAGCGCCACTTGACGAGTTCCGTCATCCGTTCGGCACCCTCCCGGGTCTGTGCCAGGGCCGCGCAGGAGGTCGCGGTCCGAGTCACGCCGAGGAACGGCGCGGGTGCGGCGTCCTCACGCCAGACCACGCGCGGTCGCGGGGTGGTCGTGTCGAGCACCGTGATCACCCCCTGATCCAACGTCACCAGGTGTGCGCCGTCGAACGAGTCGGGGAACTCCCGTGCCGACACGGTGGCCCAGTGGCGGATCCGACGGGTGAGCACCTCCAGTCGGTGGATGTCACGGGACACGCCGCGTTCGGCGACCAACAACGCGACGGCGCCGTGGTCGGCCAGGACGATCCCGTGCGCCGGCACGTCCCAGCGAACCCGCTCGCGGCCGTCGGGGCCGAACAGTCGGGTACCGGCCGCGCCGCACGCGACCAGGACCGTGCCGTCGGGCAGGGCGGCGGCACTTCGGACCGACACCCGCCCCGGGAGGTCGCCGGCGGTCACCGCGACCGGGCCGTCCCGCCGCCCGCGCCCGGGTTCCTCGGGCGGACGCAGATCGACCGCGGCGAGCGGATCGGCGCGGACGCGGAGTGCGTCGAATCGACGGCGCACGCTTCCGGGCGGCGCGGCGATCATCCCGGCGGGCCGTCCCGAAGCGCGGGCCAGGGCCCGGGCGGCCAGGGTGGCCAGTTCGCGATCCCACGCGGGGTCGGCGGCCGACAACTCGGCCAGTGCGGACGTGAAGGTGTCCAGCGCGGTGCGGTCGGCGCGGACCGCGATCGGTCCGGAGCCGGCGCCGCTTCCGGCTGCCGACTCCGTGGTCGAGGCCCGGTCGCCGGGCTCGACCCCGCTGTCGCGCGCCTCGGCCCCGCCCGCGCCCACGTCCGCGCCCACGTCCGCGTCCGCGTCCGCGTCCAGGAACGCCACCACCGCGGGCCTGGCCTGCTCGACCGGCGCCTCCGTGGCGAGGTATGCCAGCAGCCGTGCCCCGGTCGTGCCGCCCAGTGCGATGCCGGCCGTCACATCGGCGGCCACCGCCGGGCGCAGGTCGCGGTCGGGCCAGGCGGCCTCCACCGCGCCCAGATGATCGCCGATCGCCCGGCAGGCCGCGACCCACTCCGCACGCAACGCGGCGGCCGTTTGCGGGTCGGTCGGCGTCAGCCGTCCGATCGCGGTCGCGAACGCGCCGTGCAGCCGCGCGTGCCGCACCGCCCGCTCCCGCTCGCCGGCGCGCCACCACAGCCCCACCACCAGGTCCGGTGCCGCCATGCGGCTCTCGGCCAGTTCGGCGGCCTCACGGAAGCGACCGTGGCGGGTGTACAGGGCCACCGCCGCGTCCGGTGAGCCGAGCAGGTCCGCGAGCGCGAACGCGGCCTCGTCGATCCGGTCGTCCCGCTCGAGGCGTTCGGCCGCATCCGTGTACAACACGCGCAGCCGGGCGAACATCGCCGGTTCGGCCCGCAGCGCGGCGCCCACCGGGCCGACCCGGACGGCCGACCTCAGGTCGCCGGTTCGCGGCCTCGGCACCCCGAGCGCCGGCGGAACCCGCCGCCCTTCGGCCGACGCCTCGGACAGCGCGATGCCGTTCCGCAGCCCCTCGTGGTAACGACCGCGCTCGAACTGCCGGGCAAGGTCACGCAGATAGCGCTCCTGCCGATCGGCGACCAAGCGGGCCATGGGGCTTCGCATCAGCAACTCGGCGAGGCGGGCGCCGGGGGCGCCCAGGAGCCGTGCGAGCGGACGGCGAGGGCGGGTCCCGTCCCGGGAGCCACCGACGAGAGGGGCCTCCGCTTTCCCGGTGCCTCGATCGGCCGTCGTGTACCGGCCCGCAGGGGCGCCACGAGAGCGTCGACGCCACAGCAGCGCGGCCGACACCAGGACGGCACCGAGCAACGCGGTCGGGGCTCGGCCGTCGGTCACCGTGCCGAGGACCGCGACGGCGCCACCGACGACCAGGGCGAGGACACCGACCGAGGCGACGATCCCGAGGAAGGCGAACGGTTCGCGCCCCGCGTGCGGCAGCGATCGCGCGGAGCCTCGCCCGAACCCCGCGAAGGCTCGCCCGAACCTCGCCGAACCCCGCCCGCCGACGCGGGGGTTCGCCAACTCGGCCGCGACCCGTTCCGCCCGCTCGTCGCGCCGGCCCACCCCCGCCCTCGCCCGCAGGTCCGAAGCGGCTTCCGGAGCCGGCTCGATCGGGGCTTCGGGGCGGGCCTCGACCGCGTCGAGCGCGGGCAACCGCCGGATCGGCAACCCCTCGACGCGCAGCCACGACGCGGGCGTCAGGACCGGCAACCCGGCCAGGGCGACGGTGACCCGCCGCCCACCGGAACGTCCCACCAGGTATCCCCGGTCACCGGGACCTGGCCGCAACCCCGGTTCCGCCAGGGCCTGATCGATCCCGCACAGCGGCGTGCCGGGCGCGTGCTCGGCCCGCACGACACGCTCCGCCCCGAGCCGCATCAACCAGCGCCCGTCCGGCAGCGCGTACAGCCGGGCGCCGTGGTCCCACAGGGTCAACACCCGGGCGGCGGCCTCGTCCCGCCCCAGGACCGGCACGTCCAGGAGGAATCCGGCGGCCCGCACCGAACCGCGATACCCGGTCGCGCCGCGGCCCGGCGACCCGTCGGGGGTCCCGCACGGCAACCTGTCCGACGACCCATCGGGGGTCCCGCACGGCGCCCCTCCCGGTGCCCCGTCCCGCGTCGGGTCCCCTGTCGCGCCCGTCATACCGCCGCCAAGGTCGCCAGGACCCGGCCGGTCACCGCGTGGCCGACCCTGATCCGCCCGGTCCGGTCCCGCATGGCGATCAGCGGCAGCGTCGGATGTACCGTCAACGGGTCCGTCGCGTCCGACCAGGCGCCCAGCACCCGGTCGCCGTCCGAGGTGTGCGCGCGCACCAGCGCATCGCCCGCCGACGTGCTCACGATGGCGGCCCTGCCGTCCTCGACGACCAGACCGATGGGTCGCACCCCGAGCGGGACGTGCAACACCTGCTCCGGGGCGTCCGGCGCGGTGTGGATCCGCCACCTGGTCGGATCCTCGGCGCACCACCCGAACGCGCCGCCGCCCAGCAGGTGATCGGTGACGTCGACCGCCGTGATCGGCCTGGGCCCGCCGGTGAATCGCAGATGTCGGGTGCCGGTCGGAGCGGTCATCAGCGGTTCGTCCCGGAACGAACCGACACCCGGCGCGATCGAGACCTGCTCGGTCCGAACCGGTGACTCCCGCGCGCACAACCGCCACCACGCGTCGCCGATCCGCCAGAGCACCGCCCCCGGTACGTGCAGGACCGGCCGGATCGGATCGTCACCGGTCATCGCGCCCGGGTCCGCGTCGAACCCCTCGATCGGCCCACCGATATCCTCCGCGTCCCAAAACGGTCGCCCGATCACGTGTACGGCGAACTCCCCTCGGGCGAGCGTCACCACGATCAGTCGGCGGCCCCACCAGGACGCGGCGTGGACGGTGCCGCGGAAGCCGTGCCGGGTCGGTCGGCCCAACGGTCGGCCGTCGGTGGGGATGTACACCGAGAGCAGCTCGCCCGGCCCCTCGCCGCGCATCAGCAGGTATCGCGACCCCCCGGTGAACGCGGGCAGCCGCAGCGGGCCCACCGGGGGCCGCGGCGGGGTCGACACGATCGCGGCGAACTCGCGTCCGCGCAAGGCTCGGACCGCGATCTCGGGCGCGGGCAGGGGGAGTTCCACGGTCGCCCCGGCGATCGACACCAGGACGCGCGACGCGCCCGCGGCGGTCCATTCCGCCTCGCGCGCGGTGATCACCCGAGGTCCCGTGGCGGTGGTGCCCAGGATCCACACCTCGTCGGCGGCGTCCGTCTCGGCCACGCGCGCCGCGACCTGCCCGGGTGTGGGTGGCCGATCCATGCGGATGTTCAGCCAGGAGCGCAGGATCCGACGCAGATCACCGGTGAGCCGGGTGCCCGGATCCGTGCCGAGCACTTCGACCACCAGCTCCATGTCGCGCGCCCGGGCCTTCGCCGCCAGCACGATCAGGCAGGCGAGTTGCACCAGACGCGGCGCACCGGCCTGGAGCGGTCCGGCATCGACCAGCACGACCACCCGACCGGTCGTTCGCGGGTCGACGAAACCACGCTCCAGGTAGAGCAGTTCACCGGACACCGCACGGCGCAGGAACTCCGTCCCGCACTCCTGGGCCCACAACCACTCGGATGCGAGCAGCCGCTCCGGGTGTCCGCGTCGGCCGATCCCGCCGTAGCCCGCGAACTCCCCGGCCGGGGCGGCGCCTGGTTCGGCCGCCGACAACATCGTGTCCAGTCGTCGAATCGTCGGCCCCAACGCGGTGCCGAGTTCGGGGGTGAGTGCGCGCAACGGACCGGCCCAGGGCGCGAGCGCGTCCGGCAGCCTCACCCGGCGCCGCCGGCAGCCAGGGTCGCCAGCGCGTCCCGGTCCGCCGGACCGGCGGGCATCGGCGCCACGAGAACTCCGTCCGGCAGCAGAACCACGAGGTCGCGGGGGCCCAGCGCGAGACGCCACAACTCGGCCGAGGGCGCCGGCCGCATCGTGGTGGGCGTCAGGGCCTCCCCGTCCCACCCGAGATAGCGCAGCCCGTCCAGCCAGGGCAGGTCCTCCCCCACGACGACCAGCCAGTCCCGATCACCGACGGCACGCAGGACGTCCCCGCGCTCCAACCGATCGACGATGCGCAGCGCGAGGCCCGGCACGGCCGAACCGCGGGCCAGGACGGCGGCGATCGGAAGCGGCGGTTCCCGGGGATGCCACACGGGCGCGGCGGGGCCGGCCGCGAACGGCTCGTCGCGTGGACCGGAGGCCGTCGCAGGCACGGACCCGGCCGGGTCCCGGGGGCCGATCACCTCCGCGGGGCCGGCCGGGTTGATCCGCCCCGGCGATCGCGCGTGCCCGCCCTCCGCGTGCCTCGTCGGCTCGGCGGCGTCCGTCATCACGACCCCACGGCCGCGATCAACCGCTCGCGGATCGCCGCCAGTTCCGCGCCGAGGTCGGGTGTCGCAAAACCGGCGTCGATCTCGCGCAGCACCGCCTCCAGCCGCAACCTCCGGTCCTCGTCGGCCGGTTCCGTCCCATATCGATCGAGCAGGTCCCGGCCGGCGGCCACCAGGCGCAGTGCCCGGGCGGCGCTGCCCCGCGAGTACTCCTCGGCGGCATGGAACAGGCCCCGGTTGGCCGCGTCGCCGATCAGGTCGGCCAACACCTCGCGTGCCGCCGTCTGCGCGGCCGGGTCCGGCGCGATCAGCGGCAGCGTCCACAGGTCGCCGGCCTCCGCGACCACCCGCCCGTCCAGGACGGCGGCCGAGGCCACCAGTCGTTGCGAGCGCACCGCCCGCCGGTCGGTGATCGGTACGCCCGCCGCCCGCATGCGCCGGATCGCCGTGGCCAACACCGGTCGAAGCGAACCGAGTTCGCAGGCGAGCGCCGCCGCCGCGAGGCGATCGAGCCCGGCCCACGCGTGCGGGGCCGGCACCTCGGGCCGAGCGGCGGCGCGGGTGTCGCCCTCCTCCAGCAGTTCCTCCAGCCGCGCGTCCGCGACCGGTTCGACGAACACCCGGGCCAGGAACCGGTCCGCGAAAGCCGCCTGCGCGGGATCCTCCGGAACGTGGTTCGCGGCTCCGACACACACCCGCAGCGGCGCCGCCAGCACGGTTGCGCCGCGCCGGAAGACCCGTTCGTTGAGCAGCCCGAGCAGCGTGTTCAGGATCGCGGTGGAGCCGAGGAACACCTCGTCCAGAAAGGCGATCTCCGCCTCCGGCAACATGCCGGCCGTCTCGATCTCGACGACGCCCTCACGCAGTCGGCGCAGGTCGACCGGGCCGAAGATCTCGTTCGGCTCGGTGAATCGGCCCAACAGGTACTCGAAGTAGCGCCCGCCGAGCTGCTCCGCGATCCGGCGCACCGCCAAAGACTTCGCCGTCCCGGGTGGACCGACCACCAGCAGATGTTCACCCGCGACCGCGCACAGCGTCACCACCTCGGCGACCACCTCGCGATCGACCAGACCCACCCGCGCGGCGGCCAACGCCGCCCGCACCGCGAGCGCGTCCTCCCCCACCTGCGTCGGCTCCGAAGCGATCATCCGCGAAGTCTATGCATCGAGCCCCACACGCACATTCGCGTTTCCGAAGCACCGCGTCGGAGCCGGCCAAGCCACGTCGGAGCCGACGAAGCGCTGCGGCGGAAGCGCCGCATCGCCCGTCCCGGCGGGTCGCAGGCCGGCCCGAGCCGGTGCGGCCTTCACGCCGTCGCCGCGTCGAACTCCGCGCAGGGCACGAGTCGATGCGGGTGCCCCGACAACCCGTTGGACCCGATGTCGGCCGGTATGCGGCGGCCGGCCCGTGCCATCGCGGGGAAGTCTCGAATCGGCCGGGTAACCGGTTGATTACGGACTGATTCGGATCCGATGGCAGCCAACCGCGCCGTCGCGTGGCAGCATCGTGGCATGGACGAGCATCCGCAGCCCGAAGGCGAGCCCGAGTGGCTCGACCACGACGACTTCGAGCGGCTCTTGGCCGAGGTCCTCCCGGACCCCAAGCCACAGTTGCCACCGCTCGCCGACAAGCGGGTCTACGAGCGCGCCGGCCGAGGCGACACCGGCAGTTGAGCGACCCGGTCGGCCCGAGGCCGCGCGGACGCCCGAGAACCGGGCGTCCGGCGTCGGCCCGGCCGGCCGGCGCGGTTCATCGGCGGAACCAGGTCGAGTCGCGTACCGCGCGGGAGAATTCGGCCTGATTCAGCGGCGGCGCCGGCAGCAGCGGGCCGTGGGCCGTGGGTCGGACCACCGACGATGCCGGCGGTGACGTGGATCTCGATGCTCCGGCCGTCCGCGCGGGTCACGCTCGCGCCGAAGCCCTCCGGTCGACCGGTGTCCGGCCTCGGGTTCCTGTTGGTCCGGCGGCGAGGTCCAGCTCTTGAACAGCGACCCGTCGGACAACGTGCCGTTCACACGAGACGTGTTCGGCGCGACCACACCCAGGCCCGCGCACCAGTCCCGCCCCGCCTCGGCCATCCCGGCCAGGAGTCGGTCCACGGCGTTCTCGACGGCCGGTCGCAGCGCGGGGATCCGGCGCGCGGTGAACACGGCCGCGATCGGCTTGCGCAACCTGGTGTGCACGGGCGGGTTGCTCTGCAGGATCGAGCGGCCGAGCAGCCCCCAGGACGGCGGTTCCTCGGTCCCGCCGAACACGGCCGCGGTCAGTTCGCGGTCGAGTACGCCGAAGTCCCGGTCGCGCAGCACCCGATCGGCCTCGGCGTAGCCGGTCACCACGACGAACGTGTCGCTCACCCACAGCACGGGGCCGAGTCGGTGGGCCTGTTCGTACAGCGGGTAGGGGTCCGCCCGGGTGTCCGGTGCGGTGAGTCGCGCCACGAGTGCGGATGCGTCCACGAGCCGGCCTCTCGTCCCCCGTCGCCGGCCGGCTCCGTGTCCGGGGCCGGCCGCCTGTCATCGGGTCAACCGTGGGGAGCGGGCCAGGAGTTCCTGTCCGCTCGGGCGAATCACGCCGCGTGCCGCGGGGCGTGGCTCAGGCGGTCGTTCGGTCGGCCTCCACACCCAGGACGAACTCCCGTATCGCCGCGCCGATCTCGTGTGGCGAGTCCTCTTGGACGTAGTGGCTTCCGGCGACCGTTACCTCGCTCTGCCGGGGCCAGCTTCGGGCGAACTCCAGTGCGCGGCCGACCAGGATGGCCCCGGGTTCGGCGGTGATCAGCAGCTTCGGGACCGGGCTGTGCGCAAGCCACCTCCCGTACTCCTCCACCGTGTTCGCGACATCGGCGGGGGTGCCGTCGATGGGAAGTTCGCGGGGGAAGACCAGGGTGGGCACGCGGGACTCGCGGGTGCGGAACGGCGCGCGGTAGGCATCCATCTCGGTTTCGTCGAGCGTGCGCAGGATGCTCTTGGGCAAGACCGTCTCGATGAAGAAGTTCTCCTCCAAGACGAGCTGTTCGCCCTGGTCCGAGCGCATCGCCCGGAACAGGGTGTCTCGCCCCGGCGGGAAGTCCGACCACAGCCGGGGCTGCACGATCGCCTCCATGTACGCGATGGCGCGCACCCGGTCGGCGTGCCGGCGGGCCCAGTCGAAGCCGAGCGCGGAGCCCCAGTCGTGCAGTACGAGAGTGACCGGACCGGCGGGCAGTACGGCGTCGAACCAGGCGTCGAGCCGGCGGCCGTGGTCGGCGTATCGATAGGCGCCGTCGGGTGCGGCGTCCGAGGCGCCCATGCCGATCAGGTCGGGTGCCAGGCAGCGTCGTCGGTCGGCGAGGTGGGGGATCACATTGCGCCAGAGGTAGGACGACGTCGGGTTGCCGTGCAGGAAGACCACGGGGCCGGGGCCGGTGTTCGGATCGTCGGCATTGCCGTCGTCGGGGCGCGGGCCGGTGTCGACGTAGGACATGTAGGCGTCGAGCACCCGGATGCGGCGGCGCGGGTGCGGGTCGTGTGCGGCGATCGCGGGGAGGGTGGTCGGATCGACATGGGACATGACTGACTCCGATTCCGCTCGGTGGGACCGAGCGCGCCATGGGTGTGTGTGGTGGTGATGTGGGCCGGGTCGGGGCCGGGCCGTCGGGCGCTGCGTGCCGGTCAGCCGGCGGCTGGGGCGAGCACGGTGGCGAATGTGACGGTCTTGAACCGCTCCAACGGCCCGGGGTCGCGCTCGACCTTCATCCGCAACATCGCGCCGTGCCAGGACGCGAGCAGGTAGTCGGCCAGGTCGAGCGGCGGCAGCCCGGTACGGATCTCTCCGGCCGCCTCGGCCTCGGCGAGGCACCGCGCGAACGGCTCGCGCCATTCGGCGAAGATCTCCACCAGGCGCTCGCGGATCACCTCGCTGTGCTCGGCCGAATCCACGCCGGTGTTCCCGATCAGGCAGCCGTCCCGCCACTCGCGGCCGGCCAACCTCTCGGTGACGACGTCGAAGTACGCACGCAGCCGCTCGACCGGCGGCCGACTCGCGTCCTCCAGCGTCGCCGCCACGATCGTCCGCACATCCGCGAAGTAGCGATCCAGCACGGCCAGCCCGAACGCCTCCTTCGAGGCGAAGTGGTTCGAGAACGACCCCAGCGGCACGCCCGCGCCTCCGGTGATGTCCCGCACACTCGCCCCGACCAGCCCCAACCGACGCACGGTCTCGGTCCCCGCGTCCAGAATCTGTTCCTTCTTCGATGCCCTCGCCATAACTCCAATATGGACGACCATATTGCTTCTGTCAACGCCCCTCCTCCCGACAACGCCCCCGCCGTGGCGCCGCGCCGCGCGGGCGGGGCCGCGGTGCGATCAACTCGCCGTTCGTACGCGGGAGACCTGGGCTGTGGCGGCTGGGGCTACGTGTTCGGTGAAGAGTTTGGCGACCAGTTCGCCGCGGCTGGTGACGCCGACCTTGGACAGGACGGACTTGATGTGGTCGCGCACCGTGTGTTTGGAGATGTGCAGTCGGCGGGCGATCTCGTCGGTGCCCAGGCCGCCCGCGATCAGACGGGTGATCTCGGCCTCGCGCCCGGTCAGTTCGTACGCCTCGACGATGATCGCGGCCACCTCGGACGCCGGGGCCGCCTCGATCATCACCACCGTGAAGGGGTCGTCGCCGCTCAGCCGGGACGCGTGGCACACCAGCCAGCGTCCGGCCCGGGTACGCACCCGCACCCGACCGGTCCCGGCCGCCGCCAGGGTGGCGATCCACATCGGCATCGTGGTTTCCGCGTCCTCGCCGGCCACACTCGCGATTCGCTCGCGGGCCTGCGCGTTGGCCGAGATCAGGCGTCCGGCGCGGTCGAAGAGCAGTACGCCGGTCGCGTCGTCCGTGCCGGCCACCTCCTCGACGGTGACCTCGCCCGGCCGCAGGAAGCCGCGCAGCCGCCTGGCGAGTGGCGCGGACAGACCCGCGACCAGTTCGGTGTCGGCGGAGGTGAAGGCCGGCCGATCCCGGTCCCGGAACAGGCTCACGCTGCCCCACGGCCGACCCGCCGTCCGCAGCACCGCGCGCAGTTCGTCACCGAACCGGCGCGGGCGCAGGTACGCGTCGTAGAGCGGACCGAGCTCGGGCCGATCGCCCGTGCTCTCGCGCAGCGCCGCCGCCGGAACCCGGGCGTCCACGAGGGTACGGAAAGCGTTGATCGTGCCCGGGTCGGCCTCGCTGGTCCAAAACGCCGCGCAGCCACCCGCGTCGATGTTCTCCACCCGGATCGGCGCGGCGATCAACCCGGTGAGCGGATCGGTCGCACGCCACACGGCGGCGTCGAACGGGACCAGGCGCCGCAGCCGCACCGACGCGGTCGCGAACAGCGCGAGCGCGTCGGGCTCCTCGGCGGCGCGGGCGAGCAGTTCGTCCCGCTTCCAGCCGTCGGTGTCGGGTCGGCGGGTCATCGGCGCTTCCGTTCACTGGTCGGGTATCTCGGGCGCAGGCGAAGGCCGGCGCGGCAATCGGGTCGGCGGGTCGGTGGGCCCGAGTCGGTGCACTGTGAGTCGGCGGTCGGCCGTCGGTGTGCCGGCGGGTCAGCGGGTCAGCGGGTCAGCGGGTCAGCCCAGCAAAGGCGTCAACCCGGGGAATCGGCAGAAGCTTCCCCGTCGTCCGCCGGCTCTTCGCGCGCCGGACAACGTGCGCTCGAACACGTCGCGCATCCGGCGAGCAATTCCACGCGGCCACGGACACAGCCGGCGAAGCCCGGCCGGGTGGCGGCTCGGCGTGCCGGCACGTCGGCGGGCTCACCCCCCAGCCACGGCATCGACCCGGAGCATCAACAGAAGTCTCCCCGTCGTCCGCGGGCTCCCCGGGCCCCGTGCACACCACGCGCCCGCGCCGGGCGGGCAGCGCCCACCCCCGTACGGCCGCAGCGCGCCGGACAACGTGCGCTCCAGCACGTCGCGCGCCCGGGCGAGCAATTCCGCACGGTCGCGGAAGTAGTCGGCGATGCCCGGCCAGGTGGCGGGACGGTGTTCCGGCAGGGGCAGCAGGGGGCAGCAGGGTCACCCCCCGGCGAAGGCGTCAGCCCCGGGAATGAGCAGAAGCTTCCCCGTCGTCCGCCGGCTCTCCAAGGCTTCGTGTGCCCGACGTGCCTGCGCCAGCGGGTAGCGCCCGCCCACATGCGGCCGCAATGCGCCGGCCAGCGTGCGCTCGAACACGTCGCGCGCCCGGGCGAGCAATTCCGCACGGTCGCGGAGGTAGTCGGCGATGCCGGGCCGGGTCAGGTACAACGAGCCCGCGCCGAGCAGGCGGCCGGTGTCGAAGTCTCGTACCGGGCCGCTCGCACCGCCGAGCAGCACCATGGTGCCGCGGGTACGAAGGCTCGCCAGGCCGCCGTCGAAGGTCGCCGCGCCGACCCCGTCATACACCACGTCCGCGCCCCGCCCGTCGGTGGCCTCGCGCACCCGCTCGGCGAACCCGTCGTAACCGAACACGAGATCGGCCCCGGCCGCGCGGGCCCGGGCATGCTTGGCCGGGTCGGACACGGTCGCGATCACCCGCGCGCCGCGGGCGACCGCGTACTGGGTGAGCAGTCCGCCCAGGCCGCCCGCCGCCGCGTGCACCACGACAGTCTCGCCTTGGCGTATCCGGTGGGTGTCGTGGGTGAGGTAGTGCGCGGTCATCCCGTGCATCAACACCGAGGCGGCCGATTCGGCGCTCAGCCCCTCCGGGATCGGCACCGCACGATCCGCGGAGACCACGGCGCGCTGCGCGTAGCCGCCGTACGCGGTGGTCACCGAGCCGTCCATGGCCCAGGCCACCCGGTCGCCGACGGCGACGCCGGTCACGTCCGGGCCGAGTTCGGCGACCGTACCGGCGCCCTCGACGCCGGGGACGAACGGCGTGGGTACGGCGAACACACCGCGGCGCTGGCTGATGTCGATGAAGTTGACCCCGCTCGCGGCCACGTTCACCAGCACCTGCCCCGGGCCGGGACGCGGTTCGGGATGGGCGTGGACGGCGGTCAGTACCTCGGGACCACCGTATGCGGTGGCGATGACGGCTTGCATGACGCGTACTCCTCGGCCGGATCGATGCGGACGTCGTCGATCCTGCGCGTCCCGGCCGCACGCGCCCATCCCCCAGGTGAGGGATGGGCGGCGGCCGGGCGCGGGCCGAGAGTGGCCCGGGTCGGTGCCCGGGGCTCGATGGTCGAGGACACCCCGGCGGCATCGCGGACGAGGAGCACGGTCGTGACGACGAGGCAGGCGGCGCCGGACGGGAGTGCCGGGCAAGCGGGGCCGGTGCCGATCCGGACGGCAGCGGAGCCCGGTGCGATTCGCGGGGAGGGGATCCGGCTCGGACTGCTCGGCGGGCCCTCGGTGTTCGGGGTCACCTCGGCCGGGGTCGCGCTGCCGGACGTGGGTCGCGCGCTGGACGCCGGGCCGACGACCGTCGGCTGGGTGCTGACCGCGCACGCGCTCGCGCTCGGCATGGGGACGGCCGTGTTCGGTCGGCTGGCGGACGCGCGCGGCGTGCGGTTCTCGTTGTCGGCGGGCGGCGCGCTGCTCGCGCTGGGCATGGCGGTGTGCCTGGGGGCGCCGAACCTCGGTGTCCTGGTCGCCGGTCGGTTCCTGGCGGCGGCCGGTTCGGGCGCGATGGTCTCCGCGGCACTGGCGCTCGCGGTGGCCGCCGATCCGGCTCGGCGGGCCCGGATCCTGGGCGGCTTCGGCGGCACGATGGCGGTCTTCGGGGCCGGTGCCACCCTGGTCGGTGGCGTGGTGACCGAGTGGATCGGCTGGCGGGCCACGCTCGTACTGCCCGCGCTGTCCCTGCCGGTGATCGCCCTGTGCCTGCCGCTGATCCGCCGTGCCGGGACCGGTTCGCGCCGCGCGGTGGACGCGGTGGGTGCCGGACTGGTCGCGCTCACGGCCACCACGTCGCTGGTGCTGATCCAGTCCCCCACGCTGTCCCTGGGCACGCCCGCGGTCTCGGCCCTGGGCGCCGGCGCGGCGCTCGCCCTGGGCACGCTGACCTGGTGGACCCGGCGCCGTCCGCACGGTTTCGTGCCGCGCGCGCTGATCGGCGACCGCACGATCGTGCTCACGGCGGTGATGGGGATCGGCGTGTTCGGCGCGCTGTTCTCGGTGATGTACGCGGCGCCGCAACTCTTGGTCCGGGAGTACGGGTGGAGCGTGCTCCAGGTCGGCGCGGCGCTGCTGCCCGGCGGCCTGATCGGCTTCGTGCTCGCCCGTCGGGCGGTGGGATCGCGCGGGCGCGGGTTGTTCGCGGCGACCACGGTGGCGGCCTCGGCGGGCCTGCTCGCGGTGGGCCTGAGCTCGGGCGCGGCGGTGATCGTGGTGGCCGCGTCGCTGTGCATCGTGGCCTTCGCGGTGAGCCAGGTCGTCACGACCGGGCGGGTAGCCACTCTGGTCGATCCCGCCGTACGCGGCGGGGCGGTCGGACTGCTCAACCAGATGTACTTCGTCGGCGGCGGGATGGGCGCGGCAGCGGTCGGCGCGCTGTCCGAGACGATGGACCCGGCGCGGGCCCTGGCCCTCGTCGCGCTGCTACCACCACTCGCGGCGAGCGCGGCACTGTGGCCGACCGGGACGAACGGGCGCGCGGCCTCGGGAGGATGACACATGGCGCGGCAACAACCCACCTGAGGCGGGTATTTCGCCACAACGCAGATCGGCAGGGATTCGGCCGGCGCAGGCGCTCGGGCTGCCGAACGAATTCGGCCACGACCGGCGCTCGGACCGCCGACCGGCGTACCGCCGATCCCTTGCGTCAGCGGGTCGGTGCCACGTTTTGCGTGAAGGAGCCCGTCAGATTGCCCGGTGCCCGCCAGTTGACCACGATGTAGGTCTCGTACCATTTCGAGCCGCGACCGGCGGAGCGGGCCGCGCCGATCCTGGTGCTGCCCTTCCAGACCAACTGGGTGAAGTTGCCCGTGGCGCCGCTGAATCGGCCGGCCTCGAAGTCGTACGCGGCAACCTCGTCGTACCAGGCCCGCGCCGCCGCTCGGGCCGAGACCGGGCCCGGCGCGGTGGCGCCGCCCCAATAGAGCGTCTCGCCGGTGCCGGGGTCCAGCCCGCGATGGTCCTCCGAGAGCCCCTCGAAGGCCGAGATCCGCGCCGCGCGATTCTTCGCGTACGCGTTCAGCTCCGGGTCGAATCGCACGGCCGGCGCGCCGTGCCGACTCCGGTAGGTGTTGATCGCGGTCAACATCTCGTTCAGGTAGGCACCGTCGGTGGCGTCCGGCAGCGCGGGCCGGGCGTACGCGGGCGCGGCCCCGGCCACCACCAACAACGCTGCCGCGACCATGACTCCGAAGCGTTTGCGCACGCGTGTCCCTCTCGATCCCGGACCGCCGGTTGCGACCGCAGGCTCAGCATGGGCTCGGGCGCGGGGCGGCACGGGCGACTCGAAGTGGGTTCACCCGTCCGGAGCAGGGTGAACGGCCGGGGGAGCAGGACCGGAGGCGGGGCGGAAGCGGATCGGAAGCAAATCGGAAACGCGTCGCAGGCGGGTCGGAAGCGGGTCGGAAGCGGCTTCGGGCGCCGGCGAGGCGCGAGAGCACGGAGAGCACGCGCGGGCGACGTCAGGTCGTCGTGGCCGTGTCGCCCAGCGCCGGGACGTCGGCCGCGTTGGCCAGGGTCGACTCCCGGCTGATCCGGAGCGCTCCGCGCAGCGTCGCGTCCGGGCCCAACACCCCTGCCACGATGGCCGGTTGCAAGCGTGGCGCGAGCGCGCGGCGGCCGGCCAGCGTGGCGTCGACCCCGGGGGTCAGCCATGCCTTCCACGTCGCCAGGTAGCCGCCCAGGATCACCTCGCCCGGGTCCACGAGTCCCGAGATCGCCAGCACCGCCGCGCCCACCGCGCGGCCCGCGACGGCGAGCGCGTCGACCGCCCGCGGGTCCCCGGCGGCCAGTCGGCGGTCGAGTTCGGCCAGGGCCGCGTCGATCCCGTCCCGGGCGGCGAGGTCGGCGAGCCCGGCGGCGGCGGTCAGCGGCTCGGGCCCGACGTACATCGCCAGGCACCCGCGCGCGCCGCACGGGCAGTCGGGGCCATCGAACGCGAGCGGGATGTGGCCGACTTCGCCGGCCATGCCGTGCGTACCGATGTGAATGCGGCCGTCCACCACCAGGCCGCCGCCCACGCCGGTGTCGGCCTTGATGTACGCGACGGAGTAAGGGAGTTCGCCGCCCGGTTCGGCCCGGAAGTGGTATTCGGCCAGGGCCGCGACGTTCGCGTCGTTGACAACGTCGAGCGGGCAGGCGAGGTCGGGCAGGTGCGCCAGCACCAGCGCGCGCAGGTCGGTCCGGGACCAGCCGAAGTCGATCGCGGCGGCAACGGTGTGGCCGGGCCCGGTCACCGGCCCCGCCATCGCGATCACCACCCGGGCGAGATGTACGTCGGGTCGGGCGCGCACCACCGCTTCGGCCCGGCCGATCTCGCGCGCGAGCACGGCGGCCGGCGGTTCGGGATCGCCGAACGGCGCGTGATGCGGCACGGACGCGCGGTGCACCACGGTGCCGGCCAGGTCCGCGGCCATCACCTCGACCCGCTCCAGGGTCACCTGCACCGCGATCGCCACCACCCGTTCCGGCACCAGGCGCAACAACCGGCGCGGCCGACCCCGCCCCCCGGAGGACGCGGAGCCCACCTCGGCCACCAGACCACGCCCGATCAGGTCGGCGGCCAAGCCGGTGACCGAGGCGGGCACGAGTCCGGTGGCCGTCGCGACCTCGGTACGCGCACAGGGGCCGTGCGCGGCGATCTCACGCGACACGAGGGCGAGATTGTGCCGGCGAACCGCGGCGGTGTCGGTGGGGGCGGGGGCGGGGGTGTTCACCCGAACGATTCTGCCCCAGTCGAATCCGGACGCTTCCGGTCGACATCGGGGCCGATGGTGCCGAGGTCGGGCGACGCCCCGCGGTCCCACCGACCCGTGGGTCGGCAACTCGGCGCCACCGTGGCCCAACGGCTCCGCGGCTCCGCGGCTCTTTGCTCGCGTGGCCGGTCATATTTTTTTCAAGACTTGTAATATTTATGAGTCGCGGTCGATACTCGGCCATGGACCGCTCGGGATTCGCCCCCGTGTGGGCCGCTCGACCCCTCCGCGCAAAGGATGAACCCGTGTCCAACCAGCCGCTCGTCACCACCACCCTCGGCCCCGTCCGGGGTTCGTGGCAGGGCCGGTCCGCCCGCTTCCTGGGCATTCCGTACGCCAAGCCTCCCGTCGGCGACCTGCGCTTCGCCGCGCCCGACGCCCCCGAGGCGTGGACCGAGCCGCTGGACGCCACCGCGTACGGCCCCACCGCCCAGCGCCGCAGCTTCGGCGACGGGCCGACGATCATCCCGGAACCGTCGATCCCCGGTGACGGCGTGCTCAGCGTCAACGTGTTCACCCCGAACCCGAGCGCAAACCCGAGCGCGAACCCGAGCCCGGACACGGACGCCGGGCTGCCGGTCCTGGTCTGGATCCACGGCGGCGGCTTCGTGGCCGGTTCCGCCGCCAGCCCCTGGTACGAGGGCGGTGCGTTCAACCGGGACGGCGTCGTCCTGGTCTCGCTCGGCTACCGGCTGGGCATCGAGGGCTTCCTGCACCTGGAGGGCGCCCCCGACAACCGAGGCGTGCTGGACTGGATCGCCGCGCTGCGCTGGGTCCGGGACAACATCGCGGCCTTCGGCGGCGACCCGGCCAAGGTCACCATCGCCGGTCAGTCGGCGGGTGGCGGCGCGGTACAGACGCTGATGGTCACGCCGTCCGCGCACGACCTCTTCCGGGCCGCGATCTCGGTCTCCGGCGCCGTGATGGAGCCGCAGAGCCGCGCGGCCGGCCTCGCCGTGTCCGAACTCTTCACCGCCCGCACCGGTCTGCCCGCGACCGCCGCCGCGCTGCGCGACGTCTCGCACGACGAGATGCAACGGCTGCAGGACCTGGTCACCGCGCCCGAGGAGGGTTCCGCCGCACTGCCCGGACTGCTCCTGGCGCCGTTCACCGACGGCGAGTTGGTCCCCGAGGACGTACACGCGGCCTTCCGCGACGGCTCGGCTACACCCGCGCCGCTGATGCTCGGCGCGACCCACCACGAGTTCAACGCCGCCGCCGAGTTCGGCATGCCGAACGCTCCGATCGAGGCCGCCGTGGGCATCCTCGGCTCGGTCGGCCTGCCGCCCGAGGGCATCGAGGCGTATCTCGCCCTGCACGAGGGCGCGACCCCCGCCCAGGTGATCGGCCAGGCGCTGACCGACACGCTGTTTCGGGGCGCCGCCGTCTCGATCGCCGAGGCCCGCGCGGGTCAGGACCGGCCGACCTGGCTGTACACGTTCGAATGGCTGTCCAGCGCGCCGATGTTCGGCGGCAAGGCGTTCCACTGCCTCGACCTGCCGTTCGCCTTCGACCTGCTCGCCGCCGACGGCGCGGAGAACGCGACCGGCCCCGACGCCCCGCAGAAGCTGGCCGACGCGATGCACGGCGCCTGGGTGGCCTTCATTCGCGACCTCGACCCGGGTGCCCAGTGGCCGCGCTACACCCACGAGCACCGCCACACAATGGTGTGGGACACCACCCCGCGCGTCGTCCGCGACCCCCTGGGCGCCGAACGCGAGATCTGGAACACCCGCCGGGCACCCGCCGCCTGAGTCCAGCGACCCCGCAGCCGAGCACGAACGACCCGCCGACCCGCCGACCCGCCGACCCGCCGACCGTCCGGCTTCCGGCTGTCCCGATGTGCTCGACACAGCCTTCACGGACCCCGCCGGGAAAGTGTGACGGCCCTTCGGCACACGCATCGTGAAAAGCGGTTCGAGGACGGACCGGAGCGGTCCCGACGGGTCGGCGAAGGCCCGAGCGGTGGGTGATTCGGGCACGGTGGCGGCCGCGCAACACTTGAAGGCGCGCCCTCGGATCGGCGCCGCCGGGTCGGGGTGCGCCATACGAACGACCGAGCAACCGAGGCGCATCGTGGCCATCCTGATCATTCTGGGCGTCGTTCTGGCGGTTCTCCTCCTGCTGTGGTTCGGCTTCGCCGTGAAGATCGTCAAGCAGTACGAGCTGGGCGTGCTGTTCCGGCTCGGCCGGGTCAGGGGAGTCCGGGCGCCCGGATTCCACCTGATCATTCCGTTCGTCGACATCCTGCACCGGGTGTCGCTGCGGATCATCACCAAGCCGATCCAGTCGCAGGGCATCATCACCCGCGACAACGTCAGCGTCGACGTGTCGGCCGTCGCCTATTTCCGGGTCGTGGACGCGGTGAAATCCGTGGTCGCGATCGAGAACGTGCACGCGGCCATCGACCAGATCGCGCAGACCACCCTGCGCAAGGTGGTCGGCCGGCACACGCTCGACGACACGTTGTCCGAGACCGACACGATCAACCTCGACATCCGGCGGATCCTCGACGTGACCACGGCCGAGTGGGGCGTCCAGGTCACCCTCGTCGAACTCAAGGACATCCAACTGCCGGAGACGATGAAGCGCGCGATGGCCAAACAGGCCGAGGCGGAGCGGGAGAAGCGCGCGAAGATCATCAACGCCGAGGGCGAGTCGCTCGCGGCGGCAGCGCTGGGCGACGCGTCGGACACCATGACGGCCCACCCGCTCGCCCTGCAACTGCGCAACCTGCAGAGCCTGGTCGAGCTCGGCGTGGACAAGAACACCACCGTCGTCTTCCCCGCGCCGTTGATGAGCACGATCGCCGAACTCGGCTCCTTCATCGCCCGGGAAACGGCCGCCGCGGCACCCTCGGCCCGGCCCGATCCGCCGCCGACCCGTGCGGTTCGGCCGACCGGGCCGGATCGGGACGTACCGGCCGGCGACGACCGGCTCGCCACCCGCGCGTAACCGCCCGCCACCCGCGCGCGAGCGTCCACCCGGCCACCCCGGCGGACACGCGTCGCACGTCGGGTCGAAGGTCACATCGCCCGGCGCGGGCGGGGTCGGGCCGCGATCCGTCTCCCGAACAGGCCCTCGGTCTCGGTCAGTGCCGGCAGCCGGGCCACCACCGGAGTGACGCCACGGGGGCTCCGTCCCCGTTCACCTCTCCTGCCGGCGCCCTGTCAACGCCCGCACCCGGCAAACCGACCCGACGACGACACGCTCCCCCGACCCGGAATCGAGGCGTGGGGGGGAATCGACCATCGGTTGACCACCCGCTTCATTTGGTTGTACAACAGTAATGATTGTATTGCTATAACGATTGGGGTTGGTCCATGTCCTCCGCCGAGAGCACGGCCGGATCCGGAGGCGGCGGCGACGGGTCGGTCGGTCGGCGCAGGAAGCTCGTAGTCCTGGTGACCTGTTGTCTGAGCCTGTTCATCGTCGGCCTCGACAACACCATCCTGAACATCGCCCTGCCCGCGATCCGCAGCGACCTGGACGCCTCGGTGTCCCAACTGCAATGGACCATCGACGCCTACACGCTCGTGCTCGCCGCACTGCTCATGCTCGCCGGCTCGACCGCCGATCGCATCGGCCGGCGCCGGGTCTTCCAGACCGGACTCGTGCTCTTCGCCGTGGGCTCGCTGCTGTGCGGCCTGGCCCCCGGTCTCGAGTGGCTGATCGTGTTCCGGGTGGTGCAGGCCGTCGGCGGGTCGATGCTCACCCCCGTCGCGATGTCGATCGTCACCAACACCTTCACCGAGCCCCGCGAACGCGCCCGCGCGATCGGCGTGTGGGGCGCGGTGGTCGGGGTGGCGATGGCACTGGGTCCGATCGTGGGCGGCGCCCTGGTCGACGCGGCCGGCTGGCGCTCGGTGTTCTGGATCAACCTGCCCGTCGCGCTCGCCGCGATCGTCCTCACCGCGCTGTTCGTCCCCGAGTCCAAGGCGGCGCACCCCAGGCGCGCAGACCCGGTCAGCCAGGTACTGGTGTTCGCGTTCCTGCTGTCCCTGACCTACGCGATCATCGAAGGCCCCGAGGCGGGCTGGTCCTCGCCCCCGATCATCGCGCTGTTCACCCTCGCCGCCGGCTGCGTGGCGGGCCTGCTCCGCTGGGCACCCCGGCGCACGGAACCCCTGATCGACCTGCGCTTCTTCCGCAGCGTGCCGTTCGCCGGCGCGACCGTGATCGCGGTGTGCGCGTTCGCGGCGATGTCCGGATTCCTCTTCCTGAACACGCTCTACCTCCAGGACGCACGCGGCTTCTCGCCGACCGAGGCCGGTCTGCACACGCTGCCGATGGCGTTGGCGACCGTCGTGTTCTCGCCGATCTCCGGGCGCCTGCTCACCCTGGTGGGCCCGCGCCTACCGCTGATCGCCGCCGGCCTCGCGATGGCGGCCGGTGCCGGACTGCTGGTCGGACTCGGCGAGGACACCTCCACCGCTCGATTGATCACCGCCTACGCCCTGTTCGGCAGTGGATTCGGACTGGTGAACGCGCCGATCACGAACACCGCGGTGTCCGGGATGCCGCGCGCCCAGGCCGGCGTCGCCGCCGCGATCGCGTCCACCAGTCGCCAGGTCGGCCAGGCCTTCGGAGTCGCGGTGGTCGGCGCCACGATGGCGTCCGTCCTGGCCGCCCCCGGCGCCGCCGGCCTGGCCGCCGCCACGCACACCGGGTGGTGGATCGTGCTGGGCTGCGGCGTCGCCGTCGCGGGCCTCGGTATGCTCACCACGGGCCGCTGGGCCCGGCGCACGGCCGAGCGCACGGGCGCGAAACTGATGCCCGCGGCCGCGCCCGCCCAGGCACGCGATACGACGGACGTGAGGCAATGAACGCTTCCCCCGCGCGCGACACCGCGAGCGACACCCCCGCCGACGCCGCGGCACGGGTCTGGATCGGGATGCGCGCCCTGGTCGTGGAACGCCACGACCGCCGTCGCGAGGTCACCGAGGCCACCGGGCTGAGCTTCGTCCGTGTCAAGGCGCTGCGCCGGGTGGCCGCCGGTCCGATGTCCATGCGCGAACTGGCCGCACGGCTGTCCACCGACAAGCCCTACACGACGCTGGTCGTCGACGATCTCGAACGCCGCGGCCTGATCGAACGCACCGTGCACCCCGACGACCGCCGCCAGCGCATGCTCACCGCCACCCCGGAGGGTCTGCGCCTGGCCCGCATCGCGCGCGGCATCCTGGACGAGCCCCCCGAGTCCCTGCGCGACCTCGCGCCGGCCGATCTGGCCACCCTGGACCGGGTGATCGGCGCTCTCGTCGAGTCGGACCACCCCGCGCCATCGCACTCCCCGCACGGCGACGGGGCCGACGGGGCCACGGGCTCGACCGCGAACGAGTAGACCCGCTCCGCCACCCGGCACCGGTCGTCCGGTTGGGACCTTCCCTCGAACCCGGGCGAACCGACCCCCGCGCGGAACCGGTCGGCACCGCGGCCACGTCACCCCGGGCAGTCCGCCGGCCCACCGGGGAATCCGGGGTCGGCCGATCACCGGGTCCGGGACGCCAAGACGCCGGTCCCGCCGGTGGCGGGCCCGAGCGAGGAGGACGCGCGAACCAGGATCCAGGCCGCCGGCCTGCTCCCGACCTTCACCAGAACCAAGACCCCGGACTCGCGGAACCACGGCAAGGCACTGCGTACCGACCCCGCCGGCACGTCGGTCACGGTCCTCACCGCGGTGACCGTCCACCTCGGCATCCCGGACATCCGCTGACGGCAGGCGCCGACGAAGGCCGCCCGCGAAAGGTCCGGCAACCACGGACCCCGAAGCGCGACGACCGGCAACTCACGGGCGGGCGGGCACGTCGAGGACCACCGGATCGGCGGAGTCCGCACACGCCGGCGAAGGGCGTGCCCACAGGATCACCGCACCGACCGCCCCCGCCCGGGGTACACACCATCGACGCGACCACACCCGGCGGCGCGCCGAAGCGGGACAGGGAGGCGAGAGGACGATGGCACCCGGCAACACCGACATCGCCGCCATCGAACGTCTGGTGGGCACCGGCGTCCGGGAGCGGGTCTACCCCGGCGCGGTGTGGGCCCTCGGCGACACCGAGGGAACCCGGGCGGCCGGCGCCACCGGCACCCTCGACCCGCTCGGGCCCACCGCCGCCGGCGACCGGCGGCAGCCGGCCCCGGACACGATCTTCGACGTGGCCAGCCTGACCAAGATCATCGCCGCCTGGGCCTGTGTCGGCGCCCTGTGGGAGGACGGCGTCCTGCCCCTGGACGCTCCGCTCGCCACCTACTGGTCGGAGGTGGACGACCGGCCGCTCGGCACCGTCACCGCGCGCGAACTCCTCACCCACACCGCGGGCGTCCCGCCGCACGCCGACCTGGCGAGCCACTACGGCACCGAACCCGGGCGCATCCGCGCCGGCGTACTGGGCGAGGTCCTGCACCGGCCGGCCGGTGAGGCCGTCGAGTACACCGATCGGGCCGCGCTCATCCTCGGCTACCTCGTCGAACACCTCGCCGGCCGACCGCTCGACCGAGTCGCCACGTCCCGGATCTGGCGACCGCTCGAGATGCGCGACACCCGGTTCGGCCCGCTCCCGACCGCACTCGCCGCCCGCTGCGCGCCCACCGAGCCCGATCCGGCCACCGGGGTCCGGCTCCGGGGCACGGTGCACGACCCGTCCGCGCGCCTGCTCGGCGGCGTCTGCGGCATCGCGGGTGCCTTCACCGTCCGGGACGACCTGGCCCGCTTCCTCCGTCGACTGCTCGGCGCGCCCTCGGCCGCCGGCGGAGCCGAACCCGGATTCGGCCCCGCCTGGGTCGCCGAATCGCTCGCCGTCCACACCGGAGACCTCGAACCCGCCCGGGGCCTGTTCTGGCACCCCGCCCCCGGTACACACCCGACCGAAGGCATCTACACCCACTACGGCTTCACCGGTACCGCCATGTGGGTCTCCGCGAAACGACACCGCTGGGCGGTCCTGCTCACCAACAAGGTCTACTACTCCCGCGAACGCGAACCACTGAACACGATCCGCGACACGTTCCGCGGCATGGCCTTCGACGCGTAGCCGCCGCGCACCCGGCCGCCCCGTCCGCGGCGCCGCGGCGGTCGTCGACCCCGTCGGTTCGGCCGAACCGGCCACCGGGCAGGATGGGGTGCCATGACGGAGAAGACGGAACCCGTGTCGGCCCTGATCGTCGTCGACGTCCAGATGGCATTCGTCACCGGTGCCGGCGCGGTACCCGCGGCGGAGCGGGTGGTGGACCGGGCCGCCGCGTTGGTCGACCGCGCCCGGGCGGGCGGCGCGCTGGTGGTGCACCTGCAAAACGACGGGCCGGTCGGTGCGGACGACGAAGTCGGCACCCCCGGCTGGGAGTTGCGCCTTCCGGTACGGCCCGGTCCCCGCGAGTTCGTGGTGCGCAAGACCGAGGACGACGGCTTCGACGGCACACCACTGGAGGACCTGCTGACCCGCGCCGGCGTCACGGACCTGGCCGTATGCGGAGTGATGTCGGAGATGTGCGTCGGCGCCACCGCACGCGCGGCGCTGGAACGCGACCACCGGGTGGTGCTGCCACACGACGCCCACGCCACGTACGACATCCCCGCCGCGCCCGGCATCAGCGAGGCGGTCCCGGCCCACATGGTCTCGCGGGTGGCCGAATGGGCCCTGGGCGACGAGGTCGAGATCATCGCCCACGCCGACGACGTGACCTTCACCGCCGCGAAGGACGCCACGCACACCGAGAGCCCCGCGCCACCGGCATAGGGCCGACCCGGAAACCCGGTGGCCCCGAGCCGGGCAGGGCCCGGTGGTGCCGTTCGGATCACGCACCGACGGCACCACCACCGCACGCATCGAGGCCACCCGCCTACTCGGCCGCGCGAATCACCGTGTCGGCGGTCGGCAGCGGCACGACTCGGTCGGCGGCCACCCGTCGCGCCAGTTCGCGGTCGAACGCGGCCGACAGAAGGTCGAGTCGAAGGCGATCGCGAGCCTGGTCGAAGGCCGGTGCCCCGGCCGACGGCGAAGCGGCGGCGAGCAGTTCGGCGTATCGCTCGCGCAGCCGGGATTCGGACAGGTCCACCTGGCCGGCGAGCGATTCCCGTAGCGAGGCGGAGAGTTCGGCCACCTCGTTGCGGGCGAAGCCGTCCTCGTCATAGCTCGGTACACCCGGCATCGGGCGCCCCTGAGCCCGGGCCGCCGCGCGGCGGGCGTTCTCGGCGTCCAGGCGGGCCCGGAAGCCCGCCTCGGACGGGTCGGTCGACACACCGGCCTGCCGGGCCCAGCGGCGCAGCACCGCTTCCCCGACGGCCGCGCGCAAGGACCGCTCCCGCAGCACCTCGTGCGGCGTGCGACCCACGATCGGGGTATGCCAATAGTCGGCACGCGCACCGGCGATCGGGAACTCCGCCACCACCTCGGCCCGCAACCGCACCACGGCCCGACGCAACTCACCGGCGGTGAGCGGTACTTCGTCCACCGTCGCGACCACGACGGCCCGATCCACGACGGCGGCCGGCAAGGCCGAGCCCGGGGCGGGAGCGGGGTTGCGGTCGGGTGTCGCCCGTCCGGATGCCGGGGACGGGCCGAGCAGGGCCACCAGGATGCCCACCACCGCGACCGCGAGCGACGCGGCGATTACGGCGGGCCGGCCGAGCCCGCGTCGCCGACGACGACGTACGTCGCTCGTCCGCGACCCGGTCCCGCGTGGTGGCCGTACGGCCCGTCCCCGGCGGGACATCAGACGACCTTCAGGTCGAACACGTGCAGTCCGGGTCCCGCGATCGGACTGCCCGCCGGCAGCGTCACCGACGCCACGGTCCGCCCGGGGTCGATGGCGAGCGACCCGACGCGTACCGTGACGTCCTCCTCGGAACGTGCCGTGGCCGGATTGCGGTAGTCGGTCTGCGGCTTGTGGTGATAGGCGGCCCGGACCGCGACCTGGTCGGAGGGGCCCGCCGCGGTGCTCCACCAGTCGCCGAGGGCGAGCGTCGCCGTCGTCGACGTGCCGTCGGTGTAGGTGACGGTGACCGTGCCGCTCTGCGCGCCGTAGGCGCCCGCGCCCAGCACCACCAGGCGGCTGCCGCTGCCGGTCAGCGCGATCCGCTGGCCGGCGACCTTGACGTTGTCCGGCAGGCCGTAGGCACGGGGGTGCCACGTGAACGCGGCGCCGCCCGCGGTGACCCTACCTCCCGGGACGTATCCGGCCGCCGCCAGCGCGGGTCCGGAGTAGCTGCGCCCGGAGAGCCCGAGGCCGCCGGTGTTGGGGTTGGCGTCGTCGCCGACTCCGACGTTGTTGTACGCGGCGGCGATCGACGGATACAGCGGCGCGCTCACTGCGGCGCCGTTGTACGCGCCCCGGTTGACGCCCGCCCCGCCGGCCGCGACGGGGTTGCCGAAGTAGTCGCGCGAGCCGATGCCGGCTATCGCGACTCCGGTGCCCAGCGCGGGAGATCCGGCGAGCAGCGCGTAGCCGCCCGCGTCGCCGCGGCCGGTCGCGGTACCGGGTGCGGCCAGGCCGGGATCGGTGGTCACCGACGAGGTGTCACCGGTCGGCGCGGTGAAGCCGCCGTGGTAGACGTTGGCCTGGTAGCTGACGCCCGCCCCGGTGGGCAGCGCGCCCTGACCGGCCACGAACACGTTGTTGGCGACGAGCGTGTTCGCCGAGGGGCCGTTGGGCAGTTCGACGTCCAGCTTCTTGCTCGGGCAGAAGAACGTGTTGTTGTACATCCGCAGCGGGCTGGTGTTGTCGCCGGACGCGTTGGCCCGGATCCGGCAGTCGTCCTGGGCGATGTTGAAGCGCAGGATCTGGGTGGCGTGGAAGTTTCCGAACGCGGTGCAGTTCTGGCAACCGAGGTAGAAGCCACCGCCGTTGTCGTGCGAGTAGTTGTACTGGTAAGTGCACGAGCCGGTGATCGCCCCGTCGCAGTCCCACGCGGTGGAGTCGAAGATGGAGGGCCGCTGCCGGGTGACCTCGTTGTACTGGAACACCGGGTCGCGCGAGTTGATCGGCCACATCCCGGCGAAGTTGCCGTTGACGTACGGGTACTTGCCGCCGCCACCGTCGTCGAAGAGGTTGTACTCGACCAGCGGTGCGTCCGAGCCGTGCACCACGATCCCGTCGCCGCCCACGCCGCGGACGGTGTTCGCCCGGATCAGGACGTCGCGGTGGAAGTCGGCGGGCTTGACCGAGATCTTGATGCCGCCGCCACCGGTGTCGTGCACCTGGTTGTCGGCGATCGTGAGGCCCTCGATCGGTCCGGCGCTCGCCCGGCCGAGCACGACGATGCCGGCCGAGGCGGAGAACCAGCCCGCGTTGGCGCCGGTCTTGTCGCTCCAGCCGGCGACGTCGGAGACCTCCAGGTCGCGCAGCACGATCCCGTACTTGCGGTCGGGGGTGGTGGTGTCGATCTGGACGCCGGTACGGAGGGCCTGGGTCGGCGCCGGGTTGGTCACGTGCAGGCCCTGGACGGTCCACCAGCTCTGGTCGACCAGGCGCACGGTGGAGGGGCCGCCCGTGCCTTGGACCACGGGACGCGGGCCTTCGCCGTAGGCGCCGATGGTGATGGGGTGGCCCGGGGTGCCCGAGCCTTTCGGGGTGAGGGTTCCGGTGCACAGGGTGCCGGCGCGCAGGAGGATGCGGTCGCCGGGTTGGTGGGTGCGGGTGTTGACGAGGGTCAGGTCGCCGAGGGGGTCGTCGGGCGAGGTCCCGGTGGCGTTCGGTCGGCCGACGCCGCAATCCACGTACGTGGCCGTGGGCGCGGTTGTGGCCGTGGGCGCGGTTGTGGCCGTGGCGCTCGCGGTTTGGGCCGAGACCAGGCCGATCGTGGTGGCCAGGAGGGTCGCCGAGAAGGCGAGGGTCAGGGGTCTGGTGCCGTGCATGTGACCTCCGGTCTGGGGGGTCGTGCAGGTGCCTCCGGCTGGGGCCGGAAGTTGTGTGGGCGAGGTCCCCGACGGCTTCGTTTCGGCCGACGTTCGGCATCGGTCGGGCTGCGTTGGCCTCGAACGCCGGCCGGGCTGAATCTCTTTCGGCGGGCCTCGCGGCTCGGTTGTCTCAGGTGGCCTCGAACGCCGGCCTGGCTGGATGTGGCCGGATCTCGCGAATCGGGGGCCGCGGACGCCGGGTTGAGGTTTCGGCGGACCTGCCGGCTCGGTTGTTTCGCGTGGCCGTGAATACTCGCCGAGCTGGGTCTTTCGGCGGGCCTCGCGGCTCGGTTGTCTCAGGTGACCGCAAACACCGGCCTGGCTGGATGTGGCCGGATCTCGCGAATCGGGGGCCTCGGGGCCCCGAACGCCGGTCGGGCTGGGGTTGGCCATGTCTTGTGAATCGGTGGCCTTGGGTGGTCCCGAACGCCGGCCGGGGTGGGGGGTGGGTTCGGCCGGCGTTCGTGGGCCTGTTAGGCCGAGTGGGTGAGGGTGGCTGGTTCTACCGCGTGGGTGAAGGGGAGGCCCCTGGTGTAGCGGTCGAGTTCGTCGAGGGCCAGGGCGACCATGCGGCGGAGTTCGCCGCCCAGGGAGCCGGCGATGTGTGGGGTCAGGAGCACGTTGGGCAGGTCGTACAGCGGGGAGGCGGCGGGGAGGACGTCCGGCTCGGTGACGTCGATGACCGCGTCGAGGCGACCGGCCACCAGTTCCTCGGTGAGCGCGTCCTGGTCCACGAGCGAGCCCCGCGCGGTGTTGATCAGCGTCGCGCCGTCCCGCATCAGCGCCAGTCGGCGACGGTCCAGGAGGTGCCGGGTGGACTCCAGTTCGGGCGCGTGCACGCTGACCACGTCCGAGCGCTCGACCAGTTCGTCCAGGTCCACCCGACGCGCGCCCAGTGCCTGGGCCTGCTCGGCGCTCACGTACGGGTCGTGCAGCAGCAGTTCGAAGTCGAACGGGCGGAGCAGTTCGAGCACCCGGCGACCGATCCGCGAGGCCCCGACGATGCCGATGGTGCGCCGGTAGTTGCCGAATCCCGGGAAACGCGCGTCCCAATCGACGAGTCGCCGCTCGGCGCGGTACGCGTCCCGGATCCGCAGCACCTTCTTGTTGGCGAACAACACCGCGGCGACCGTGTACTCGGCCACCGGCAGCGCGTTCGCCGAGGCTCCCGAGGAGACGGCCAGGCCGCGCTCCCAGGCGGCGTCGGTGAGGTGGTGCTTGACCGAACCGGCCGCGTGCACCACCGCGCGCAGTCTCGGGGCCCGGGCCAGTACCGCCGCGTCCAAGGGCGCGCTGCCCCAGCAGGTGAACAGTACTTCCGCCTCGGCCAGCGCGGCGGCCACGGCCGGCGTGTCGAAGTCGGCGGCGATCAGGTCGAGATCGACGTCGGCCAGCGTGCTCAGCCGGGCCCGCGCCTCGCCGTCGAGGATGCGCGTGGCCACGGAGGGGTCCATCGCGAGCAGCAGTCGCGGCCGGTGCCGGCGCGGCGCGCCCGTACCGCCGGCGGACTCGAATCGGGTGGTGCCGTCGCTCACTTGACGCTCCCCGCGGAGAGCCCCGAGCGCCAGTGGCGCTGGAGCGAGACGAACGCGACGACCAGCGGAACCACGGCCATCAGCGATCCGGTGATCACCAGCGGATAGAACTCGGGGAAGGCGTGCGCGTTGGTATTCCACGAGTACAGGCCCAGGCTGACCGGGTAGAGCTTTTGGTCGGAGAGCATCACCAGGGGCAGGAAGAAGTTGTTCCAGATCGCGGTGAACTGGAACAGGAAGATGGTCACGAAGCCCGGCATCATCATCGGCATCGCGACGCCGAAGAAGGTCCGGATCTCGCCGGCGCCGTCCATCCGGGCGGCTTCGAGCACCTCGCCGGGGACGTATCCGGCGCTGAACACCCGGGCCAGGTAGACCCCGAACGGGTTGACGATGACCGGGATGAACACCGCCCAGAAGGTGTTGACCAGGCCCACCTTGGACGCGAGCAGATACAGCGGCAGCGCGACGGCGGTGGTGGGTACGAGCACGCCCAACAGCACGCCGCCGAACAACTTCTCCTTGCCGGGGAAGTCGAATTTGTCGAACGCGTAGCCGGCGAGCACGCTGATGAACGAGCCGAGCCCCGCGCCGACGCCGGCGTAGAGCAGGCTGTTGAGATACCAGTGCCAGTAGATGCCGTCGCCCTCGGTGCTGACGGCCTTGACGTTCTCGGTGAAGTGGAACCCCTCGAACGCGAAGCCGTCGCCGCCGAACAGGCCGCCCATGTCCTTGGTCGCCGCGATCAGCAGCCAGGCCAGCGGCAACATCATGTAGAGCGTGACCAGCACCAGGGCGCCGTTGACGGCGACCTTGCCCATCAGCGCCTCGGTGGCGCGGCCCTTGGCGCGTGGGCGGCGGATGGGCTTGGCCGCGGGTGTACGGGTCGGCGCGGGAGCGGGGGCCGCGGCCCCGTCCGGTTGTTGCACGGTGGTGCTCATGCGGTCCTCCGTCCGGACGACAGGCGGGTGACGCCGAACGACAGTGCCGCGGCGAAGACGGCGAGCAGCACCGATGCCGCCGCCGCGAGGCCGAAGTCGTTGGCGCGGAAGGCGGCCGAGTAGGCGTACATGTTGGGTGTCCACGAGCTGCCCACGGCGGGGTTGGCGTCGCTGAGGATGGACGGCTCGGTGAACAGTTGCAGTGAGCCGATGATGGTGAACAACATCGTCATCGCGACGGCGGCGCGGATCATCGGGATCTTCACCGAGACCGCGATGCGCACCGGTCCCGCGCCGTCCACCGTGGCCGCCTCGACCACCTCGCGCGGGATCGCCTGGAGCGCGGCGTAGAAGATGATCATGTTGTAGCCGATCCACTCCCACGTGGCGATGTTGACGATCGAGAACAGCGCGGTGTCCGAGGCCAGGAAGTCCCAGTGGATGCCGCCGGATTCGAGCAGTTCGATAACCGGGCTCAGGCCCGGGGTGTAGAGGTAGACCCAGATCAGCGCGGCGATGATGCCCGGGACCGCGTGCGGCAGGAACAGCGCGAGTTGGAAGAACCGGCGGGCCCGGGCCAGCGCCGAGTCCAGCAGCAGGGCCAGCGCGAGCGCGGTGCCGACCATCACCGGGATGTAGAGGAGGCAGTACAGCCCGATCGCGACGAAGCCGTCGCGGAACTTCTCGTCGCCGAGCGCGTCGGCGTAGTTGCCGAAGCCGCTGAACACACGTCTGGTGCCGCCGAAGCCCAGTCCCGAGGTCTTCTCGGTGAACAGGCTGAGCCAGATCGCGTAGCCGATCGGCACGACCATGGTGGCGATGAACAGCGCGTAGAACGGGGTCAGGAACAGCGCGGCGGTGGTCTTCCGGCGCCGGCGTCCGGCGCGCAGGGATGTGTTCATGGAACTGCTTCCTCGTGGCGGTCCCCCGGTACGCGGTGGCGCGGGGCGCACCGGGGGCCTGCGGATCACGGGTCGGGCCGAAGGATGGCCTCGCGGGGCGAGCGGTCTGCTCTCGGCCCGTCGCGGGCGAGCGGTCAGCTCTTGACCGAGATGCCGCGCTTCTTCAGGTCCTCGACGGTGGTCTTCTGGGCCTCCTCCAGGGCGCCCACGATGCTGCCGCCGCTGGAGAGCTTGCCGAACTGGTCCTTGAGGATGGTGTTGGTCTGCGTCATCGACGGGCCCCAGGTCCAGCCGGTGCCGATCTTCCCGGTGGCCTCGGTGAACAGCGGGTAGATCTCCTGCTTGCCGAAGTAGCCGGTGTCGAAGGACTGCGCGGCGGTGGGCACCAGCTCGGTGGCGGCGGGGTACGCGCTGGAGGTGCCGCTGGCGATCCGCGCGGTGATGCCCTCCTTGGTGGTGGTCATCCACTCGATGAAGGTGAGCGCGGCCTTGGTCTTCTTGCTGTCCTTGCTCACCGCGAAGGTCGAGCCGCCGAGCATGCCGTTGGACGCGGTCCCCCAGTCCGGCAGCGGCGCGACCGCCCACTTGCCGGCCAGGTCGGGCTGGCTGCTCTTGAGCACGCCCGCGCTCCACGAGGCGCCGACGATGCCGACCGTGCCGCCGCTCTTGAGGTCGGCGTTCCACTGCTGGCTGAACGAGGGCTGCACGCGCACCAGGTCGTCGGAGACCAGCTTGTTCCAGTACTCGCCGACCTTGCGCGAGTTCGGGTCGGTCAGCGAGACCTTCCAGGCGTCGCCCTCGGTGCCGAACCACGAGCCGCCGGCCTGCCAGGTCAGCCCGGCCATGGTGCTGGGGTCGTCCGGGTAGAAGGTGCCGATCCGCGCGTTCGGGTCGGCCTTCTTGACCTGCTCGGCGGCGGCCCGATACTCGTCCCAGGTCTTGGGCACCGGGATGTTGTGGTCGGTGAAGAAGTCCTTGCGGTAGTACAGCGCCATCGGCGCCGCGTCCAGCGGCACGGCCCAGGTCTTGCCGCCGAGTTCGGTCAGCTTGTTGACCGACGCGGGGAATTTCGACTTGAGGCCGGACACCTTCGACGAGAGGTCCTGCACGGCCCCCTGACTGACGAAGTCCGGCAGCTGCGGGTACTCGATGGTGAGCACGTCGGGGGCGTTGCCCGCCTTGACCGCGTTGGCCATCTTCGCGTAGCCGCCGGCGTTGCCGGAGGGGATCTGCTCGTACTTGACCTGGATGTCGGGGTGCGACTTGTTGAACGCGTCCACGACCTCCTGGGTGCCCTTGGTCCAGGACCAGAAGGTGAGCTCCTGCTTCTGGCCCGGGCCGCCGCCCGCGGCGGGGGCGGCCCCGGCGTCCTTCTTGTTGTCGTCGCCGCCGCCACAACCGGTGACGAGGCTCAGGGCGGTGACTATGCCGACGAGAGCCGTGCCGAGTCTGATGGATGTGCGCTGCATGGATGCTCCTGGGTCGAACCTGCATCGAAGGCGATAGCGAGCATCATTCGGTCAGGAGCGAACAGCGTCAAGAGCAAATGAACAATCGATGAAAAACGAAACTCGCTATGATCGTTCGATCACAGAATGGCTTGTTCGCTTTCGCTCGCTCGGATCGAATCGGTCGGGTCGGTCGAATCGCTCGCGTCGCCCGGCACCGGGCCGGCCGACTTCGGGTCGCTCGGCTGCGCTGCGCTCGGCTCCGTGGTGGCGCGCAGCCGCAGCCTGGGCACCAGCGAGATGTGTCGGGGCGCGCGCCCGTCGTCGCCGTCGGCCAACCGCGCGGCGAGCAACTCGACCGCGATCCGGCCGACCTCGTGCTTGGCCGGCGCGATCGCGCTCAGCGGCGGATCGGCCAACGCGGCCACCTCGTCGTCGTAGGCGATCAGCGCCAGGTCACCGGGCACCTCCAGCCCCGCCGCACGCAGCCGGGACACCAGCAGCAGCGCGTCCTGGTCGTTGTGCACCAGCGCGGCGGTGGCGGCCCCCGAGCGGGCCGCCTCGATCACCCGGGTGACCGCCCGGTCGAAGCCGTCCGCGTCCTCGCCCGGATGCGGTGTCTCCACCCCGGCCGGATCCGGCGGGGTCAACGACAGCGCGGCCATCGCGGCGGTGTAGCCGGCGTGCACGGCCGGCGTGGTGGGACTGCCGAGCCGGGCCACCAGCAGGATGCGCTCGTGGCCGAGCGCGCCCAGTCGGCGAACCGCCTGCGCCGCGCCCAGCGCGTGGTCGGAGGCCACCCGGTCCAGGTGTTCGAGCCCGGAGCCGATCTCGGCGCGCCGCTCCACCAGCACCACGGGCACCGGCAGGCGTCCCATCCACGCGTCCTCGCCGCCCGGCCCCGGCGCGCGCGAGGGAGTCAGCAGCAGCCCGTCCACGCCGCCGCGCAACAACTGGTCCACCTGGTCCCGGTCCTCGCTGGGCAGGTAGCGCGAGATGCCCAGCACCAGCCGGCCGCCGATCGCTTCGACCGCGTCCCGGGCGCCGCGCACGACCTCCGGAAAGTAGTAGGTGGCGGACGGTACGAGCATGCCCACCGTCGGGCCGTCGTGGCCGTTCGCGGGCGGCCGGCCCGGCTCCGGCGCGGACGGGCGGGCATGCGGGAGGGTGGCGCCGCCGTGCACGCGGGCCAACAGGCCGCTCGCCACCAGAGCGGTGACGTCGCGCCGCACGGTGACCAGGGACACGCCCAGTTCCTCGGCGATCTCCACCACCTTGACGCTGCCCTGTTCGCGGGCCGTCCTGAGAATGAGTTCCTGCCGCTGTTCCGCCAACACCGTGGACGTCGTCCTTCCGTTCAGCGCACGGCCCGGACCGGGCCGTGCCCCCCTGCGTCCGGCTGCTGTCCGGCCGCCGCCTCAGCCTAGGGCATCGCCATTCGATTTTGATTGAAAAGGATCGTTCGATCAAACCGACTCTTGACCTGATCGATCGACCCCGCCTAGCGTATCGACGGCCGCGCGCGTCCAGTCGAGGAGATCCGTGAACACACCGCACCCCTTCGTGCTCCCTCCGGAGGATCGCGCGCTGAGCCCGTACACCGGCTGGACCCGCGCGCACTGGGAGGCGGTGGCCGACGGCCTGCTCGCCGCGGTGCGCCCGTACCGCTCCCCCGGCGGCGCGCTGATCACCCTTCCGGGGCGCACGAGTTGGTCGGGCGAGCGATCGGACGGACTGGAGGGCTACGCCCGCACGTTCCTGCTCGCGGCGCTGCGCGCGGCCGGCACCGCCGCCTCCGGCCGCGCGGTCCCGGCGGGCCTCCTGGAGCCGTACGCCGACGGCCTGCGCGCGGGAACGGCCGCGCCGGGTACGGCGGATCCCGAGTCCTGGCCGGCCGTGGTCGACCACGGTCAGGCGATGGTCGAGTCCGCGTCGGTGGCCCTGGCCCTGCACCTGACGAAGGATCAACTGTGGGACCGGCTCGACGAGTCCACCCGCGAGCGGGCGGCCGACTGGCTCGCGGGCGCACTGCGGCACGAGCCGGTGGACAACAACTGGTGGCTCTTCCCGGTCGCGGTGGGCACCTTCCTGGAGGCGGCCGACCGGCACCGCGACGAGGCTCGCGCCGCGATCGAACGGGGGCTGGGCAGGATCGAGAAGTGGTACGTCGGCGACGGGTGGTACACCGACGGCGCCGGACGCTACTTCGACCACTACAACGGCTGGGCCATGCACCTGTACCCGCTGCTGTGCGCGGCGGTCGCGGGCGCGCCGGCCGATCCCGTCCGGCGCGCGCGCATGCGCGAGTTCCTGACCGGCTACGGCCGGCTCTTCGACCGCACCGGCGCGCCGCTGCACCAGGGACGCTCACTGACCTACCGGTTCGCGGCGGCGGCTCCGCTGTGGCTGGGCGCCCTGGTGGACGCCACGCCGTACCCGCCGGGCACCACCCGGCGGCTGGCGAGCGGGGTACTGCGACACTTCCTGGACCGCGGCGCGGCCCGCGACGGCCTGCTGTCACTGGGCTGGTACGGACCGGACCCGGCTACCGTGCAGGCGTACTCGGGCTCGGCGTCGCCGTACTGGGCGGCCAAGGGCTTCGTCGGCCTGCTGCTGCCCGAGGGGCACGAGGTGTGGACCGCCCGGGAGAGCGCCGGACCGGCCGAGGACGTGGACGTCGACCCCGCGCTCGGCCTGCCCGGTCCCGGCCTGCTCGTGCACTCCGGGCACGGCGTGGGACGGCTGGTCAACCACGGCGCCGACCACCAGCCGGCCGCCGCGACCACAACGTCCGCCGGCCTCGACGCGGACGATCCGCTGTACGCCCGGCTGGCCTACTCGACGCTGACCGGCCCGACCCGGGAGGGCGATCCGGCGGACAACCACATCGGGCTCGTTTTGGCCGGCGGGACGACCGGGCGCGGCCGGATCGAGCCGCTGGGCGCCGGCCCCGGGTGGGCGGCCTCGGCGCACCTGCCCACGCTCGCCGGGCAGCCGGTGCCGGACACCCGGATCGTGTCGATCAGCGTGGCGCGCGGGCCGTACGAGGTACGCGTACACCACGTCCGGGCGCCCGAGGGCGCCGCCGTGCGCGAGAGCGGGTGGGCGCCGGCGACCTCGTCCCGCGACGAGTTGCGGTCCGCGGCCGACGGCCTCGGCGCGCGGGTGGCCACCGCGTCGGTACACAGCACGCTGACCGGCGCGCACGGCTGGGACCGGGCCCGCGTCGACTCGGCGCCGCACGGGACCGCGTTCGGCGAGGTCGCCGAACTGGCCGTGGTGGAGGGCACGGTGGCCGCCGGCCCGCTGGTCACGGTGCTGTCGCTGACCTGGGCGGACGCCGCGCCCGTCGCGGCGCCGCGAGTGCTGGCGACGGCGTCGGGCGTGCACGTGACATGGGCCGACGGAAGCACGAGCCGGATCCGCCGGGACGGGGCGGACCGCTGCTCGGTGACCCACGAGCACGTCTGAACCGAAGCGCCGCCGCCACCCTGCCCGCTCGGACCGGGCGGACCGGGCGGACCGGGCGGACCGGGCGGACCGGGCGGACCGGGCGGACCGGGCGGACCGGGCGGACCGGGCGGACGGTGCCCGGTGACCCACGAACACGCCCGAACCGAAGCGCCGCCGCGCCCACCGCGAGCGCCGCGACCGCTCGGTCCGGGTCGCCCGGCGGCGCCCGGGCGACCGGCTCAGCCCGCCAGGCGGCGCACCATCAAGGTGTTGTCCGTGCGGGTGGTGGGCCGGCCCTCGGGGTCGTTCTGGATGCGCTCGTGCTCCTCGCTGCGGAGCACCTCCCACTGCCCCTCCGGGAGTTCGAGCGCGGCCAGCACCTCGTCGGGGGCGGGGAACCGCACGTCCGGGTGCGGGTTCGTCTCCCAGGCCGGGAACCCGCAGTGGCCGACCACCAGCAGCACGCCGCCGGGCGCGACGTTCGCGGCTGCGGTGCGCAGGATCGCGTCGCGGTCCAACTCGCCGTGCGAGTGCAGGAAGTGCGCCGAGATCAGGTCGAAGGTGCCGGCCGGGAAGGTCGCGCCCAGGTCGTGCCACTGCCAGTCGATCAGGTCGGTGACCCCCTCCTCCTTCGCGTGCTCGGCGGCCCGCTCCAGCGCGATCCGGGAGACGTCGGTGGCGGTCACCCGCCAACCGCGCTTGGCCAGCCAGATCGCGTCGGCCCCCTCACCGCAGCCCAGGTCCAGCGCGTGGCCGGGCGGCAGGTCGGAGGTCTCCCGGACCAGGGCGGCGTTCGGGTTGCCGCTCCAGATCCGGTGGCTTTCCGCGTAGCGCGCGTCCCAGAGTTCCGCCGCCGAGGGCTGGTCGGCGTGCTCCGCAAGCTGGTCGTCGGTCATCGTGGGAGTCCTCTGTGGCGGTGGCGAATGCGCCCGGCCGTGTCCGGCCGAGGCAGGGCGGCACGTGGTCCGCCGCCCTGTCCAAAATGGTCCGCCCGACGCCCGGCGATTGACAAACCTTGTTGCCGAGTCGGCAAATGGTGCCATGAAAGATGGCGAGCTCACCTCGGTCCTCACCGCCGTCGGCCCGCGCCTGCGAGCCCTGCGCCTGGAACGAGGCACCACGTTGGCCGACCTGAGCGAGAGCACCGGGATCTCGCCCAGCACGCTGTCCAGGCTGGAGTCCGGGCTGCGCAAACCCACCCTGGAACTGCTGCTCCCGCTGGCGAAGGCGTACGGCGTGCAGTTGGACGAGTTGGTCGACGCGCCGGAGACCGGGGATCCGCGGGTACACGCGCGCCCGATCCAGCGCCACGGGATGACCATCATCCCGCTGACCCGGTACAGCGGCGGGCTGCACGCGTTCAAGCAGATCCTGCCGCCCGGACTCGGCGGGAGCGCACCCGAGTTGCAGACGCACGAGGGCTACGAGTGGATGTACATCCTGTCCGGCCGGCTGCGGCTGTACCTGGGCGAGCACGAACTCGTGCTGGTGGCGGGCGAGGCCGCCGAGTTCGACACCCGCACCCCGCACGCCTTCACCTGCGTCGGGCCGGAGCCGGTGGAGTTCCTCAGCCTGTACGGCACCCAGGGCGAGCGCATGCACGTACGGGCCCGGCCCGGCGGCGGCGGGTAAGCCGCCCACGCGTGCCGGAGGGTCGTCGCGGTGCGGCGACCCTCCGGCACGTTCGTACCGGCATGGGACGTGCCGGGTGGGATCAGAAGGTGACGTCGGTGCACTGGTAGAAGGCGTTGCCGGTGTCCGCGATGTCCCAGACCGCGAAGATCACCGCCTTGCCGCTGCGGCCGGCCGGGAGCGTGCCGGTGTGCGAGACGGTCGCGCCGGGCTGGACCCCGCCGTACGGGACGCTCAGGAACGGGGTGCTCTCCAACTGCGCCCGGGTGATCGGCTGGCTGGGATTCCAACTCGCCTTGGTGACGAAGTAGCGGAACGTCGTGGTGGCGTGCCGCGCGGTCAGCTTCCAGGTGAACGTCTTGCTCGATCCGGAACTCACCGGAGTGCTCGGCCACGCGCCGCCACGCGGGTCGTCGAGTTGGGCGAAGCGGCTGTTGCCGCCCGCGCAGAGTCGGCCGTCGGCCGGTCCGCGCGCCGGGAAGCCCTTGGGGCCCTCCACGCTCTGCGGTTCCCACTGGATCTCACCGCAGTTGGTGACGGTGCCCTGGGCGCAGTAGGCGGAACGGCTCGGCGGGCTGGTGACCCAACCGTGCGCGCCCGCGGTGCCGGCCATCATCAGGGGGAACGAGACGGCGGGGATGGTCAGCGCCGTCAGGATGGTCCTTTTACGCATGGAACTCTCCTTGGGGACGAGTGAATGCGAAGGACGTTCGAACGGTCCGGGTCCGCGTCGTACGCCTTTTTCACCGGATGCCCACATCCGTAGTGCGTTCCTCAAGTTAAGAGGTCCAGACCACTCGGTCAATGGTCTGGACCACAGCAACGAAGATGAAGTCCCTTTCCGGACACGGAGATTGATGATCTTGCCAATTTTTGCCGGTCGCTCCGAGCGGGGGTCGAACGCTCAGACGCGATCGGCTTCGGCGTGCGACTCCGGTGCCAGTACTTCCAGTTCCGCCATCGCGCCGACGGTGATCTCGCGGGTCAGTCGCTCCGCGCCGGCCGCGTCGCCCTCGCGGACCGCCTCGGCGACCCGGACGTGCAGCGTGACCGCGGCCGGGTCCGGGTCCGGGAACATCACGTGGTGGTGGGTGCGGCCGGTCAGCACCTCGGCGACCACGTCGCCTAGCCGGGCGAACATCTCGTTGCCGGACGCGGCCAGGATCACCCGGTGGAAGGCGATGTCGTGCACGAGGTACGCCTCCAACTGCCGGCCGCGCGAGGTGGAGACCATGCCGAGCGCGTGCTCGGTCAGCGCGGCGCACTGGGCCGGCGTCGCGGACGCCGCGGCCAGCGCCGCCGCCGCGGGCTCGATCGCCGAGCGCAGTCCGGTCAGCGACCGGAGTTGACGCGGGCGGTCGGCGCCCGCCAGCCGCCAGCGGATCACGTACGGGTCGAAGACGTTCCATTGCTCGGCCGACCGGACGGTGACCCCGACCCGGCGCCGCGACTCGACCAACTGCATCGACTCCAGCACCCGAATCGCCTCGCGGACCACGGTGCGCGAGACCTCGAAACGGTGCTCCAGCTCGTCGGTGCGCAAAACCGTGCCGGCGGGGTAGGCGCCGGCCGTGATGGCCGGCCCGAGGGACTCCAGCACCTTCATATGCAAGCCCCGGCCCTCGTTCTCCATGGCGGCAGCCTACTGGGCGGGGTGCCGTGAGCCGATCAGATTACGTATGACTTAATTGTTCAGAAGTCTTGATTAAGTACTACCTATAAGTTTGGGTATGGGACGGCGCCCGAGCACGAGCCGGGCAAGGACAGCGAGGTATCGATGAACGCCCCCCACGTCGTGGTGGTCATGGGTGTGTCCGGGACCGGGAAGTCCACAGTCGGTCGGCTACTGGCCGCCGAACTGCGGGTGCCCTACGCGGACGCGGACGACTTCCACCCACCCGCCAACATCGCCAAGATGTCGGCCGGGATCCCGTTGGACGACGTGGACCGCGCGCCGTGGCTGGACGCCGTCGGCGGCTGGCTCGCCGCACACGCGCAGTCCGGCGGCGTGGTCGGCTGCTCCGCGCTCAAGCGCGGCTACCGCGACCGGCTGCGGCTGGCGGCGCCCGAGCTGATCACCGTGCACCTGGTCGGCGACCGCGCCCTGATCGCCGAGCGCCTGCGCCGGCGCACCGGCCACTTCATGCCGGAGACCCTGCTGGCCTCGCAGTTCGCCGATCTGCAACCGCTGGAGTCGGACGAGGCGGGCCTCGTGCTCGACATATCGCCCGGACCCGACGCCGTCACCGAGCAGGCCGTCATCGCGCTGCGCCGCCTGGAACCGAATCAGGAAACTTCGTGACCGCCATAGCCCTGCCGATGGTGGCGGCGGGGGCGCCGGCCGCGCCGATCACCTCGGCCGGACACGCCCAACTCGGCCTCGCGGTGCTCGTCGGCATCGGCGTGATCGTGCTGCTCATCGGCCGCTTCAAGCTGCATGCCTTCCTGGCGTTGACAATCGGCTCGCTGGTGCTCGGCGCGGTCGCCGCGGCCCCGATGGACAAGGCGATCGCCAGTTTCACCTCGGGCCTGGGCTCCACCGTCGCGGGCGTCGGCGTACTGATCGCGCTCGGCGCGATCCTGGGCAAGCTGCTGGCCGACTCCGGCGGCGCCGACCAGATCGTGGACACCATCCTGGCCAAGGCGAGCGATCGCACCATGCCCTGGGCAATGGCGCTGATCGCGGGCATCATCGGCCTGCCACTGTTCTTCGAGGTCGGCGTGGTGTTGCTCATCCCGGTCGTGCTCCTGGTGGCCAAGCGCGGCAACCACTCGCTGATGCGGGTGGGCATCCCGGCCCTGGCCGGCCTGTCGGTGATGCACGGTCTGGTCCCGCCGCACCCCGGCCCGCTCGCGGCCATCGACGCGATCGACGCCGACCTGGGCGTGGTGCTCGCGCTCGGCGTGCTGGTCGCGATCCCGACGCTGGCCATCGCGGGCCCGCTGTTCGGCCGGTACGCCTCGCGCTGGGTGGACATCGCGCCACCGGAGGGCCTGGCCCCCGAGCGTTCCTCGGCGGATCCGCAGCAGCGGCCCGGCTTCGCCGTCACCGTGGGCACCGTGCTGCTCCCGGTGGTGCTGATGCTCGGCAAGGCGCTGGTGGACATCGTCGTCGACGACCCCGCGGACCGGGTCCAGCGGGTCGCGGACGTGGTCGGCTCACCGCTGATCGCGCTGCTTTCGGCGGTGATCGTGGCGATGTTCACCCTCGGCCGGGCCGCCGGATTCACCCGGGAGCGGCTGTCCGGCACGGTGGAGAAGGGACTGCTGCCGATCGCGGGCATCCTGCTGATCGTCGGCGCGGGCGGCGGCTTCAAGCAGACCCTGATCGATGTGGGCGTCGGCCGGATGGTCCTGGAGATATCCGAGGACTGGGCCATCTCGCCGCTGCTGCTCGCATGGCTGATCGCGGTGGCGATCCGACTGGCCACCGGTTCCGCGACGGTGGCGACCATCTCGGCGGCGGGCCTGGTGGCACCCCTCGCGGCGGACATGAGCAGCACACACACCGCACTGCTGGTGCTGGCCGTGGGCGCGGGCTCGCTGTTCTTCAGCCACCTCAACGACGCGGGATTCTGGCTGGTCAAGGAGTACTTCGGGATGAGCGTGGGCCAGACGGTGAAAACCTGGTCGCTGATGGAGACGATCATCTCGGTGGTCGCGGGCGGGTTCGTGCTGCTGTTGTCGCTGGTGTTGTAGCGCACACACCCGTGCCCGGAGAGCGGTAGACGACGCGGGGCGTCGGGCGCGGCGGGCGGGGCGCAGCCGGCGCGGGGCGCGACGTCGTGGTGTCGCGCAAGGCGCCACGCGCGACGCGGTGGTCGGTCCCCGCACCCCGCGAGTCGCCGGGCCCGGCCCCGCCGACGCCCGGCACGATCCGGCGCGGCGTGGAGAAGGGTGTCGGGTCCGCCACGATCGGCCGGGCAGGCCCTAAGCTGCCGGCATGTCGGGTCCCCAGGATGCTGCTCGTGACGAGGACCGGGTACGCGCCGCCGCGTTCCGCCTCGTATCGGCCCGAGGCGGCTCGCCGGTCACCCCCGAGGAGGTCGCCGCCACCCTCGATCCTCCGCCCGTCGAACTCGGCCTGACCGACCCCGACGACGTACTGCTCGCCGCCGTGCACTGGTCGCATCGCCGGATCGCCCGGCGCTTCTTCGACCTCACCGCCGGTCGCTTCGGCCTGGCCGCTCTGCGGGCCGGCCTGATCGACCTGCTCCCCCTGGACGAGGACCGCCTTCAGGAGACCGTCCTCGAGGTGGCCATGTGGCACCGCGGCCTGGTCTCCCCCAAGATCGCCGCGAACAACCGCCGTGAGCGCGAGGACCTGAGCGTGATCGTCCGCGGTGTCCTGCGCGACGCCCGCGACGACGGCGAACTGATCGACGGCGTGGACGTGGACCGGGTCACGGCCGAATTGCTGGCCCTGATCGACGGCCTGAGCGTGCACGCGCTGCTCTACCCCGAGCGCATGTCCGGCACCGCCGCCGCCCGCGCGCTCGACGCCGAACTCGACCGGATCGCCCGTCCCGGCCCGAACCCCGAAGCCCGCTGAATCCACCCCGCAGACCACCCGGCTCGCCCGTTCCACCGCCGCACGCGCGGAAAATGACATGAGTCCGCACCCCCGGGTCGTCTAGCTTCCCCGCATGACCACTCCGGAGAAGCTGCTCATCGAGCGGCTGGCCCCGGCGTTCGCACGGGTCGCGGGCACACCCGCCGATCCGACGATCCGCCCGAGCCGGCACGCGGACTTCCAGTGCGACGGGGCCCTGGGCCGACGCCTGGGCCGCGACGCGCGCGAGATCGCGGCCGAGGTGCTCCGGTACGCCGCGCTGGACGACCTGTGTTCCGCGGCGGAGATCAGCGGGCCCGGCTTCGTGAACCTCACCCTCGCGCCGACCGCGCTCGGCCGGTCGCTCGCCGGGATCGCCGCCGACGAACGACTCGGCGTGCCGCGTACCGACCGGCCCGAGACGATCGTCGTCGACTACTCGGGGCCGAACACCGCCAAGGAGATGCACGTCGGCCACCTGCGCTCGACGATCATCGGCGACGCCGCCGTGCGGGTACTGGAGTGGCAGGGCCACACCGTGCTGCGCCGCAACCATCTCGGCGACTGGGGCACCCCGTTCGGGATGCTGATCGAGCACCTCCTGGACATCGGCGAGACCGAGGCGGCGCACGAGTTGTCGGTCGGCGACCTGACCGGCTTCTACCAGGCCGCACGGCGTGCCTTCGACGCAGACGAGGAGTTCCGGGTCCGGTCCCGGGAGCGGGTGGTCGCGTTGCAGGCGGGCGATCCGACCACGTTGCGGTTGTGGCGGGTGCTGGTGACCGAGTCCAAGAAGTACTTCATGGCGGTCTACGCCCGACTCGGTGTCCGGCTGACCGCGGACGACTTCGTGGGGGAGAGCCGCTACAACGATCGACTGGCGCCGCTGGTAGCGGAGTTGGCGGAGCTGGGACTGCTCCGGGAGAGCGCCGGCGCGCAGTGTGTCTTCCCCGCGGGCTTCGTCAATCGCGACGGCGAACCGCTGCCGCTGATCGTGCGCAAGAGCGACGGCGGATTCGGTTATGCCGCCACCGATCTGGCCACCCTGCGGCACCGGTTGCAAGACCTCGCGGCCGACCGACTGTTGTACGTGGTCGGCACACCGCAGAGCGGGCACCTGGAGATGGTCTTCACGACCGGGCGCGACGCGGGATGGCACGATGCGACCGCGCGCGACGCGGACCGGCCGAGTGCGCCCGCGCGGATCGAACACGTCGACTTCGGCTACGTGTTGGGCTCCGACGGAAAGATCCTGCGGACCCGGGCCGGGGCCTCGATCAAGCTGGTCGACCTGCTCGACGAGGCGGTGTCCCGGGCCGCCGCCACGATCGCCGAGAAGAACCCGGACCTGGACGCGGACGCGCGGGCGGCGGTGGCCCGGGCGGTCGGCATCGGCGCGGTGAAGTACGCCGACCTGTCCGGGGACCGGCGCAAGGACTACCGCTTCGACTACGACCGCATGCTGTCCTTCGACGGCAACACCGCGCCCTACCTCCAGTACGCACACGCCCGGGCCCGCTCGATCCTGCGTCGGGCCGGTGCCGAGGCGCCGCGGGCGACCGGGCCGCTGGTGATCGGGGAGCCGGCCGAACGGGCCCTGGCCCTGCGCCTCCTGGCCTTCCCCGACGTGATCGCGGAGGTCGGCGAATCGCTGGACTTCCATCGCCTCGCCCTCCACCTGTTCGAACTGGCGACCACGGTCACCGGTTTCTACGAGAACTGCCCGGTGTTGCGCTCGACGGGCGAGATCCGGCACTCGCGACTGATCCTGTGCGACCTGACCGCCCGCACCCTGGCGCGCGGCCTGGACCTGCTGGGCATCGAGGCGCCGGAGCGGATGTAGCCGAGCGGTCGACGCCGACCGGTGCGCAGCCGACCGGTGCGCAGCGATCTGTTTGCAGCGACCTGTTTGCAGCCGACCGCACCCGCGCCCGCGTGCTCGGCGGGCGCGCGTGCGGTCGTGGCAGAACCTTCCCGGGCGGGGTCGACGTGGGGGAGCGTCGACCCCGCCCGGCCGGAAGGCCCCGGCCCCGATCGGGCCGCCGGGCAGGGGGATCAGCCGCGGCGGCGCCGGACCTTGACCAGCACGCCGCCCACGCCGGCGACGCCGAGCAGACCGGCCGCGGCGATCGCGGTCGGGCCGACGCCGGTCGCCGTCGGTGCGCGCCGTACCGGTGTCGGTCGGCCCGAAGCCGCCCGCGAGACCCTTGGCGTCGTAGCCGGAGCCGGGCAGCTTGTCCGCGTAGGCCCGGTGCACCCGGTCCCGGTACGCCGAGACCGTGGTCCCGCCGGCGCCGATCGCACGCTTCGCGTCGGCGTTCAGCGGCAACACCCGGTCGCCGCCCTGCACGTACCAGGCGTTGATCTGCGGCTCGCGGAAGACGACCCCGCCCGCGAGCAAGCGCGCGCCGGCCGCGATGTGGCGCGCCTCGTCGTCGCCGTCCGCGATGTTGACCACCTGTCGGCCCTGCGGGCCGTCCACCGTCCACACCGACGCCTTGCGGCCGTCGGCGGCCACCACGGTGGCGGCGAGGAACTCCTGCCGGGCGATCGGCACCGGCCGCGCGCCCGGACGGGCCGCGACGAACTCCGGGGCCAGCGTGTACACGGCGACCACGTCGCCGTCGATCCGGGGAGCCGCGTCCGCCGCCGCGAGCGCGCCGTCCCGGGCGAAGAACCTGGACAACGTGTCGAGCGTGCCGGGCGCGGCGATCACGTCGCGCGCGGCGCCCACGCTGATCGCGTCCGGCGCGGGCGGTGCGGGCACGGACGCGGCGTGCGCGGCCTGGGGGGTGAGCGTCAGGGTCAGCGCCGCCGCGAGGGTACCCGCCGCGAACAGGCGCTTGATGCCGCCTGTGGTCATGGCGTCACGCTCCGATCCGGTAGAGCGAGTGGGTCCAGGAGAACTCGTTGTTGTTCACGTACCAGTTGTGCGCGGCCCAGTTGTAGCGGTGGTTGTCCGGCCACGGATCGCCCCAGTAGACCCAGTTCTGCGCGGTGTCGAAGCCGTGGATGACGTGCATGTGCCCGCCGCCCGAGGACCACTGGATCCGGGTCTCGATCGGCCGGTTCGCGTTGATCTCGGTCTGTACGGTGCTGTACTGGAGCCAACCGTTCACGTAGGAGCCGGAGTTGATCCCGGCCCAGCGCAGTGCCGTCTGCACGTTGCCGAGCGTCGCCTGCGAGTTGGGGCACTCGGTGCTCTGCGAACGGCCGAACGCCGCGTTGCAGAACTGGTTTTGGCTGTAGTTGCGGCCGTACCAGGTCGCGATCGTGTTGCCGGCACCCGCCCAGCACCAGTTGCTCTTCTGCTGGGCCTGCATGGTGATGTTCAGCTTCTTCGTGGCGAGCGCGAGCGGTTGGGCCTGTTCCGGGGTGGGGCTCTGCGCTTGGACGGCCGGCGCAAAGGAGCCGGCGGCGGAGGCGGACGCCGCCGAGGGCACCGCGAACAGCGCGGACAGCAGCGCGAACACGGTGAGGGTCAGCGCGCCGGCGCGGCGGCCGGACACGGGGCTCGTTCGTGGGGACGTTCGAGTCATGGCGTTCCTTCCGTAACGGAGGGACGGGGTGGGGCGTGGCGCGCGTCCGGACGCTGCAAGGTGGAGCATCGGGTGTTGTCGTGGTGTGTTTCAAGACGCTTCAATGCGGGGTGAAGCGGTGGTGTGAACGCCTGGACCGGCCTGTGAACGGCTCGTGACCGGTCGACTGGAACACCTCGGTCGGGAGCGGCGGTCCCGGCCGGTCCGCCGTGAACGTTCACAAGGGAGGCGAGCGATGCCGCGGACCGACACTCGGGGTGACCCGGCCGAGGCGGAGTTGGCGCGGGTCCTGCGCGTCGGTCCCTTCCATCTGGCGTTGCGCGCGGCGCTGGCGGCCCGCGGCCTGGCCCTGCACCGGGTGCAGCACCGGTTGGCCCAGCGCGGCGTGCAGGTGGGGGTGACCAGTCTCAGCTACTGGCAGCAGGGGGCCCGGCGGCCGCAGCGCGCCGAGTCGCTGCGCGCGGTGCGGGCGCTCGAAGAGGTCCTGGAGTTGCCGCCGCACGCGCTGACCAGGCTGCTGGAGCCGGCGGTCGCCGAGCGTACGGCGTCGCGGTCCTATCGCGCGGTGGTGGAGGCGTCCGGCTCGCTCGGCCCCTTGTTGACCGACCTGGAATCACCCGCCGACGGCGGCCTGCACACCGTGTGCCAGCTCGAACAGGTCCGGGTCGGGCCCCGGCGTGAACTCCTGGATCGCGCCTCGCAGCACGTGGTGCGCGCGCATCGCGACGGGGTGGACCGCTATCTCGCCATCCACATCGGCGACCGGGGCTGCGCGCCCGAGCGAGTGCGTGTCCGGGCGACCGAGAACTGCCGTGTGGGGCGCGTGCGTTGGAGCCGGGACGCGGCCGTGCTCGTGGCGGAGCTGTTGTTCGACGCGCGGCTGCGCTCCGGGGACACCTACGTCTTCGGCTACGGCTTCGAGGACGGCACCGGCGGACCCAGCGACGAGTACGTGCGCGGCTTCACCTTCCCGTGCGGCCAGTACGTGCTCCAGGTCCGCTTCGATCCCACCGCCCTACCGGTGCACTGCCGTCGCTTCGCCCGGACCACGGCAGGCGCCCCACGTACCGGACGGCGCGACCTGACCCTCAACGGCCGACACTGTGTGGTCCACCTCGCCGAACAGGACGTCGCCCCGGGCATCCTGGGCATCGGCTGGGACTGGACCTGATCGCCGTCGGCGTCCGAGCGCCCGGCACTCGCCCGCGCGGACCCGCTCACCCGAAGGGCGCACCACCGGGGGCGATCCCGCACCGGATGACGTTGGATGGGCGGGAAATCGCCGGCGACCACCGGGGCAGCCCCACCCGTCCACCACCGGACGGACACTCGACGGCCGGGACGCGACGACCGCGGCGCGCGATCCGCGCACCCGAAGGAAGGAACGACACGCGTGAGCGAGACGACGGAACGGCCGGTCCTGCGGGCCGCGGGCTCACATCTGTATCCCGGCGCGCTGGTGCGCCTGCACACGCCCGGGACGACGGACCCGCACCGAGCCGGCAGGGCACCGGGCGACCTGCTGTTCGCCGACGGTTCGCGAACGACCGCGCAGGTGCTGATCGACCCGGACGAGCGGGCGACCCTGTGGGTGGCCGAGTACACCACCGCCCGCGGCACCACCATCTCCGAACGGGTCTGGTCGACACACCCATCCCCCGACGGCTCGGGCGACGTAATCCTCCGCATCGGCACCCGACTGCCGTAGAGCGCCCCGCCCCCGCTCGCCACGCGCAACCCACGCGCGGTCGAGCAGACGTATGCCCGGTGCGCCCGATGCTCAGGCAGGCACGGCGAATCGCGCGGACACATCGCGACCGCCTCGGGTGATCACGGCCGCGACCAGCAGGACGCCCAGTGGCGGCAGCAGGAGCGGCGCCACCAGGCCGGAGCCGGCCAGTGCCGAGACGGCGATCGCCGCGCCGTGGGCCACGATCGCGGCCCCGATGCCCCGGCGGGCGCTGCCGTGCACCCGCAGCCGCCGAACCAGCGAACGACACACCCAAGCCGCCTGCACGCAGGCGCCCGCGGCCACCGTCCACATCAGGGCCCGCGACACGAAGACCTCGCGCGAGTCGGGCCCGTCGCCCTCCGGCCCGAAGCCGAACACCATGACGTCACCCATGAACCACACGAACCCGAGGGCCCAGAGCGCTTCCAGCACGACGACCACCATCGCCGACCCCGCCGCCAACCTTCGTAGCGTCTTCATGAGGGCATTGTGGTCCGTCGGCCGTCCCGGTGGGTGTGCCCGCCGGGATCGGTCCGTCGTCGGGTCCGTCGGGTCCGTCGGGGCCGTTGGTTCGGTGGGTTGGGGGGTGGGCCTTAGCATGTGGCCGGAATGCCGACTCGAGTGCGGCGATTCGATGACACAAGGAGCGGTTCGTGCGAGAGATCGCCGTGTTCAGCGGTAGCGCACACCCCGAACTGGCCGCCCAGGTCTGCGCGCACCTGGGTGTGCCGCTCAGTCCGACCCGGGTGAACAGATTCGCGAACGACTGTCTGGAGGTACAACTTCAGGCCAACTGTCGCGAGCACGACGTCTTCCTGATCCAGCCGCTGGTCGCTCCCGTGCAGGAGAACCTGGTCGAGTTGTTGCTGATGTGCGACGCCGCGCGCGGTGCGTCGGCGGGCCGGATCACCGTGGTGATGCCGCACTACGCCTACGCGCGCTCGGACAAGAAGGACGCGCCGCGCATCTCGATCGGCGGTCGGTTGGTCGCCGACCTCATGGTCGCCTCCGGTGCGAGCCGGGTGCTGGCGATGACGTTGCACTCGCCGCAGGTGCACGGGTTCTTCTCGGTTCCGGTCGACCATCTGCACGCGCTGCGTGAACTGGCCGAGCACTTCCGGCGCCACGACCTGTCCAACACCACCGTGGTCTCGCCGGACCTGGGCAACGCCAAGGAGGCCGCCGCGTTCGCCCGGATGCTCGGCGCCCAGGTCGCGGCGGGTGCCAAGCAGCGCTTCGCCGACGACCGGGTGGCGATCAGCGCGGTGATCGGCGAGGTCGCCGGCCGGGACGTGATCGTCCTGGACGACGAGATCGCCAAGGGCAGTACGGTGCTCGAACTGCTGGACCGTCTCCGCGAGTTGGGCGCCCGCTCGATTCGCGTCGCGTGCACCCACGGGCTGTTCGCCGCCGGCGCCCTCAAGCGCCTGTCGGATCAGCCCGACGTGCTGGAGATCGTCTGCACCAACACGGTCCCGATCCCCACCGAGGAACACACCGACAAGCTGCACGTGTTGTCGATCGCCCCCGCCCTCGCCGAGGCGGTCCGCCGCATCCACAACGGAGAAAGCGTCAGCGCCCTGTTCGACACCCCGTGACACGCGGTTCGGGCGGCGTGGGGTCGGGGTCGGTCGGGTCGGATCAGGTCAGGTTCAAGTCGGTGGTGATCTTGTCCGTGAGGACGAGGGCCTGTTCGGCGCGCACGTCGGTCATGAAGACGAACGGCGGGATGATCGGTGGGAGCGGCAGCCCGTCGGCGGCGAAATCGAGGCAGATCAGGCCCTCGATACAGCCGTGCAGGCGGGTGAGGTAGATCCGTACGTTGCCGTCCAGATCCAGCCGGGTCGTGTCGATCCGCATCCTCGGGCCGTCGCCGTCGCGGGTGGCGAGGCGGTAGTCGCGCAGGTGCGCGGCCCGCATGGTCAGCACGAGCACCCGCAACGGCCCGCGCGCGGTCTCCAGGGTGGTCACGCCGGCGAGGGCGAAGCCGATCGGGGCGAAGAAGCTCGCCGTGATGGTCGGAGGTGTGGCGCCGACGACGATCCTGGTCGTCGTCGGCGCCGACGCGGCGGCCGCCCTGGTGCCGCCGCACGCCTCGGCCGTGGCCCGCGCGGTACACGGCTTCGAGGCGGTCTCGGCCGCCTGGGCCCGGTTCCCGTCCGAGCCGAGTACGGACGCGACGATCAGCAACGGCAGCGCGACCGCCAGGGCCGAGGCTGCGCCGCCGGCGCGGCGCCGGTTGAACCGCCGCCGAGCCTTCGCGGGGGCGGGACGATCCGCCCCCTGATCCGCCCTCCGATCGGGCTCCTCGTCCGACTCCTCGTTCGACCGCGCGGCGGGGTCCGGCACCAAGCCGGGCCCGGGCCCCGGCCCGCCGAGCAGCGTGATCGAGGTGACGGACCCGACCGGCGCGGGCGGTGTGCTCGGCCGCGAACGAGGTTTCTCCCGAACGGACTCGGTCGCCCCGACCGCACGCACCGGCCGCCACGCGAAGCCCATCGCGCTGCCGAGCACGCCGAGCAGCATGCCCAGCAGGAAGCCGCCGAGATTGGCCACGACGAACGACGCGATCGAGGCGACCAGCGCGACGATGCCCACGAAGTGCCGGTGCTGCGCCGCGAACCACATGAACAGGCCCGCGACCATCAGGATCACGCCGATGGCCAGACTCGCGATCCCGGCGATGCCCAGGCTGACCATCACCGGCAGCGGGGACAGCGGCACGGCCAGGATCTCCAGGCCGCCCGCGATCAGGTACACGCCGCTCCAGAACGGCCTGGTCCGCCGCCAGCGGCGAATCACCCGGCGCTCGGCTCGAAACGGCAGATGCCGGTCCAACCACGATCTCGGCTCCATGTCGGTTCCGTTCTCCGGAGGTGACGTGGGATCGGAGGATGAGTTCGCAAGAGCGGTGACGTGGGATCAGAAGCAGCCCCGGCCGTCGAGGCTCACCCCGACCCGCAGTCCCTTGAGGTTGAACGTGCCGCCGGTGGCGGACCACGCGTGCGAGCGCACGCCGGCCACCGTGACGTCGCCGGCCTGGAGTCCGAACGTGCCGCGTTCACCCTGCGCACCCGGCACCTTGTCCAGGGTGGAGGCGTCCCGGCCGATCTCCACGGTCCCGAACCGGGCGTCGCCGACCAGGTCTTCGGCACCGATGATGAGGTTCTTCGCGGTCACCTCGCCCGCGTCGCCGCCGGCCGTGAGCTTGAAGGTGATGTCCCCCAGCGGGGTCTTGACCTTGGCCGACTGGCAGATGTCACTGAGCGTGGCATCGCCGATGGCGAGCATCGAGACCGGGTGGCCCTTGCCGTCGAGCGAGGTGTTGGTGCTCACGTACGACGACAGTCCGGCGCTGGTCAGCTTGCCCGAGCTGACCTGGAAGCTTGCCCCGGAGACGGCGAACGAGGCGGCCAACGCACCCTGGGCCATGGCCAGGGTGAGGAAGCCGACCGCGCCGAGGCCGACGATGCCGAGCGCCCCCGCGCGCCGCCAACCGGTGCCGCCCTCGTCGGCCTCCGCCGACGGGACCGTGTCGAGGTGGGATTGTGCGGCCGAGCCGTTTCGTGCGGACACTGTGTTCCCCTCTCGTGGGACCTGGCCGTTCACGGGTCGCCGAGGCGACGCGCACGCACGCACGGCACGGTGGACGCCGAAGGGCAGCGCGGCGGAGTGGTGGAGTGGGCCGTACTCGAGTGCGGTGGGACGGCGGAGCGGAGTTGCCTTCGACGCTGTGCGTATACCGTGCCGGGCCCGAGAGTAGGCTTCGATTTGAATAAAAGTCAACGAACTCCGCATAACTTGCCGCCATTTCGTACCTCCTCGCGGATCGGGGCGGTGCTCTCCGCGCTCTCGAGGGGTGGGAGGCCGGTGCAGGGCGAGGGTGACGAGCAGAGCGCCGATCATGCCCGCCGCGGTCGGCAGCACCACCACGAACTCCCCGTCGGCGGTGGCGGTGCGCAACGCCTCCCCGGCCTTGCCGCCGGTGCCGATCGGCGGTGCCGGGCGCGCTGAACCGCACGCTCGGCCGCCGTCCCCGCCTCGGCCCTCCGTTCGGCGCAATCGCCGTGTTCTTCGCCGGGCTTCGGGGTACTGGGTTCGCCCCTCGATCCGACGGCGGGAGAGACGCGATGGAGATCGGCACGAAGGTCAGGACGACCCGGCTGCTCGACGGCGGCCTGCGGCAGGTGGTGCCCGCGGACGCCGAGGGCTACGTGGTGGCCAAGCTGTTCGGCGGTGAGGTCGAGGTCGCCTTCACCCTGCGGGGCCTGCTCGGCGGCACCCGTACCGTCAACGTCCCGGTCGCCCCGACACACCTGGCGGTCCAGCCCTAGCGGCGGGGCTCGCGTCAGCAGCGCGGAAGGAGGTCCTCGCGCGGCACCGACCGCGTCGGGCCGTTCCAGGGACTGCGTATGCGGCGTGCCGGTCAGCTCGCGGTACACCGAACCGGAAATGCGCGCGGCCACGCCCGCCGTGAACTCCGGCCTCGACCGCGATCCGCGGCAGAGCCGGCAGGTCGCGCGGGTCGGTCGGCGTCCAGTTCTCGCCGAGTACCAGGATCAGGCGTGGGGCGGGCATGGGCATTCCTTCCTCGGGGGCGACGCCGACCTACGCGGCATACACGATCCGGCCGTCGAAGATGGTCAGCGCGACCGGGAGATCGGCGATCTCGCGCGGGCCGGTGATGGTCAGGTCGCCGTCGAGGACACAGATGTCGGCGACCTTGCCCGGCTCGAGGGAGCCCTTCCAGTCCTCGGCGAAGTCCTGACGCGCGGCGTTGATCGTGTACGCGCGCACCGCCGTGGCCAGGTCCACACACTGCTCGGGACCGCTGGCCCGACCGGTCGCCTTCGATTCGCGCAGCATCATCGCGGACACGCCGCGGCGCCAGTCGGGGTGGGTGATCGGCGCGTCCGAGCTCGCGGTGACCGCGATGCCCGCGTCCACGGCGCTGCGTACCGGCCACTGGTAGGCGGACCGCTCGGGGCCGACCACGTCGTCCATCAGGTCGGCGATCGTCCATTTGATCGCCGGGTTCATGTTCACCCCCCAGCCGTGCTCGGCGAGGGTACGCAGACTGCGCGGCGTGCAGAAGTCGCCGTGGATGACGTAGTGGCGCTCGTCCCGCCGCGGGTGCGCGCGGGCGGCCTCCTCGAACGCCTCGACCAGCGCGTCGATGGCCCGATCGCCGGTGACGTGGACACCGATCTGATGTCCGGCGGCGTGCGCGTGCCCGACGATGGCGCGCAGTTCGTCCACCCGCAGGGTGTCCGAGTCGCCGTGCATGCACAGGCAGCCGTTGCCGCCGCCGACGTACTCCTCGCGCATCCACGCGGTACGGCTAGGCGGTATCCCGTCGGCGAAGACCTTGACGCCCAGGATTCGCAGCAGTCGGGGGTCGAGGTCGGCGATCCCGTCCGGGAGCGGCTCGGCCAAGCGCTCGGGCAGTATGTCGGCTGCCTCGCCCATCGCCAGCGGGAGCAGCAACACGCTCACCCTGGCGTCGAGTTCGCCGGTGCGGGCCAGATCCGCGTAGACCGAGAGGGTCTCCGGGCCGGCCGCACCGAGGAACAACGAGCCGCCGCCGGGGCCCAGGCCCGGTTCGGTGAAGCTGGTGATGCCCTCGGCGTGGCAGATCGCGACCGCCGCACGAACGGCCCGCTCGCGTTCGGCCCGGGTCATCGGCGGCACGGCCGCGTTGACCAGGTTCTGGGCGCCCTCTCGGAGCAGCCCGGTGGGCTCGCCGGCGGCGTCCACCTCGATGATGCCGCCGGGTGGCGCGATCGTGTTCCGGTCGATGCCCGCGACCTGGAGGGCGCGGGTGTTCAGCCACGCGGTGTGCCCGCTGAACTCGTAGAGCAGGACCGGTCGATCGGCGACCACGGCGTCCAGGTCCCGGCGGTGCGGGGATCGGGGGTCAAACGCGCTCGACGCCCGGCACTCCGCCAGGTAGCCGATGTCCCAGCCGTTGCCGATCACCCACGCGTCCGGCGGTAGCGCCTCGGCGTGTCGGGCGACGGCGACCGCGATGTCGGCGATCGAATCGACGGCGGGGTACGACACGTCGACGGCGAGCGGCGGGCGGGTGGCGCCGAACGCGCACGCGTGCAGGTGGGAGTCGTTGATCCCGGGCAGCGCGGTACGCCCGGCCAGATCGATCACCTCGGTCCCGTGGCCGATCAGTGGCCGGATCTCGACGGCCGACCCGACCGCGACGATCCGGCCGGCGCGTACCGCGAGTGCCTCGGCGACGGTGAACTCGGCGTCCACGGTGAGGACGCGGCCGTTGGTCAGGACGAGATCGGCGCGGTCCGGCATCCGGGCTCCTTGGGTTGCGACGACACACCGGGGAGTCGACACCCGATATTATTTGAGGCCAAACGATATGGAGGACCCCGACCCACCACAAGACCCGGGAGCGGATTCTTCGACGCCGAACGAGGAGCCGGGCGGGCACGATCCACCGAACGACGACCCGGCCTTGCGATCGGCGGACGACCCACCTATCGTTTGGACTCAAATAAGCCCCGAAGGGGATCGGGCTCCGAACGCATCGAAACGACTGGGTTCGGTTCGATGGAGTTCGGTCCTGTTCGGATCATGTGGGGTCGGTTTGTCGTGATGTGTCGACGGAAGGTCGGGTTCCGGTGCGCGCCTTGATCATTCGCCACGACCACGTCTCGCATGCCGGGTACGTCGGTGCGCGACTGGCCGAACGGGGATTCGCGCCGTACGAGGTGGCCGTCGTCCCCGCGCAACGCTTCCACTCCCCCGATGTGCGCGTCGCCTTCCCCCACCCGACGGACTTCGACGTCGTCATGTCGCTCGGCGCGCCGTGGTCGGCGTACGACACGGAGGCGATCGGCACCTGGATCGGCGACGAACTCGCGCTGCCGGCCGAGGCGGTCCGGGCGGACGTACCCGTCCTGGGCATCTGCTTCGGCGCCCAGGCGCCGGCCGCGGCGCTCGGCGGAACCGCCGAGCCGGCGCCGAGGTTCGAGCACGGCTGGCACGCCGTCTCATCGCACGAGCGAACCTGATCTCCGCCTGCCCGTGGTACCACTGGCACTTCGACCGCTTCACCGTCCCACCCGACGGGCGCGAGATGGCCCGCTCGCCGGCGGGACCGCAGGCGTACGTGCTGGGCCGCTCGCTCGGCGTGCAGTTCCACCCCGAGGTCACCCCGGACACCGTGGGCGCCTGGCTGGACGGCGGCGGTGATGCCCTGGCCCGGGACCTGGGCTTGAACGTCGCGGAGTTGCGCCGGATCGAGGCGGGCGGCCGGGAACGGGCCGACGCGCCGGCGGACGCGTTCCCGGCGGACGTGGCCAAGCTCTGAGCCGCGGCCGGCCCGCCGGCCGAGAGCCCTCGGAAGGCCGCCCTCGGTGGGTGCCCTGATCGGGACGCGCACCGAGGGGCCGGTTCGGGCCCGGTGCCTCCTGCTGCCGCTTCGGAGGATCCGAGGGCACCTCGCGAGGATCGCGGGGGCCTCGCCGCCGCATCGGGGCCTCTCGGCCACGCGCTGCCGCGCCGATGGATAGGCGCGGCCCGCGAATCCGTGCGCGAGGAGCACGGCGGACCGGATCGATGCCCCGGACACCCGGTATTCGAGCCGCCGACACAGGCGGAATCCGCCGCGTTCATCCCGGGTTCGACTACGAACTGCCTTGCTCGGAAAGGCCGATCGACACTTCGGGGCACGCCCACCGTACCCCGTCGCGCGGGCCCGCCGCGTCCGTCACCGCGCGTCCGCGGACGGTTGCAAAAAGGATCAACGTGGGGGTTGACACTGAAAGTTGGTCTAGACCAACCTAGTGGAGCGGGGATCGGAGAGGTGTGTGTTCCGGCATGGCCGCCCGCTGATCGAGCGAGCGCGGGCCGGGACCGTACGTCCGCTGTGGGTGTGCGCGCCCTGTGCGCGGCACCGAGTACAAGGAGGTAGGAATCCCGGCTCGGTCATCGCGGAGAACCACGACCTCCGCGGCGCGACCGACCGGGCGCGGTGGTGCGCTTTCTTACCAAGTCTGCTTGCCGTAAAGCCCGTTCAGCCCTTCGCGAGATTCCACCGCGGGTCGGGGGACTCGGGGATCACCGAAGGGTCCACGCATCGCGATCCGTCGTTCGCCACCGTCTCGGGGCGACGGCCCTCACCGCTGTACGGATGAGCTCTCACAGCACCCGGGCAGCCTCACTCGACGCTCGTTCCGCGACCGGCGACAGCCGGCGACTCCCCGCGGCACGAGCGGCCCGCCGAGGTTGCGGTGTGTGCTGCCCTCGGTCGGACCGGGGCGAGTCGCCCGTCGGTCGGGATCGCAGCCCTCGGCCGCGCCCGCCCGGGACGAACTCCCTTGCACAGACCGCGACTCAGCTGCGCTCACCGTTCTCGGACCGGCGCGTCCGCCTGCTCGGCGCTCGTTGTCGTGCCCGGACGACGAGGGCGACCACGTCGAGGTCGTACTCGGCACGGGCCGCGATGCCCCCTGCCCGAACCACCGCCGAGAGCGGTCGATTCGCTCATTCACGGAAGAACTTCGAGCCCTGGAGTGGTCAGATGCCGACGCCCGACCCGTATCCGTATCGAGCAGCCTCGGATATCCCCTACTACAGCGCGGACGGTGAGACGTACCTGGCGCCGACACCGCTGCGTGATCTGAAGAAGTCGAGGCCGTTGCGGGTGTTGTCCGAGGAGGACTTCGACTTCTGGCAGACCTGTGGATACGTCGTGGTCAAGGAGGCCATCCCGGCCGCCGCGGCGGCCCGCCTGCTGGAATTCGCGTGGGACTTCCAAGGGCTCGACCCGGACCGACCGCAGGACTGGTACCGCGACGATCGGCAGTTCCGCTCCGACCTGGACCGGGAACTGCACATCTACGGCTTCGTCGAGGCCTACCACCACCAGCTCATCTGGGACAGCAGGCAGACCCGGCGCGTCTACGACGCGTTCGTGGACGTGTGGGACTGCGAGGAGTTGTGGGTGACGCTGGATCGGCTCAATCTGAACCCGCCCAACATCCGGGACCGCGATCGGGCCCTCATCGCGCCCACGGACCAGGGATTCGACATCGAGTTGCACTGGGACGTGGACACCACCCTGGAGATACCGCCGCAGCGGGTGCAGGGCATCATCGCGCTCGACGACACCCGACCCGACCACGGCGGATTCCAGTGCTCTCCGGAGCTGTTCCGTCGTTTCGGCGAGTGGAAGGCCGGACAGCCCGCGGATCGGGACCCGATCCGACCCGCCGTCGACCGCACCGAGTTCCCGGTGATCCGACCGGAACTCGAAGCCGGCGACCTGCTGATCTGGAACGGTCTGCTCGCCCACGGCGTGGCCCGAAACACCTCGGTGAACGGCGTGCGAGCGGTCCAGTACCTGTCCATGATGCCCGCGTTGGAGTCCCACCACGAGCAGCGTCGATCCCGGGTCGAGTCGTGGCGGCACCTGAGCACACCCGACTGGAACAAGACACTGGTCGGCGACGCGACGAAGCACGAATCGTTGCGCTACGGCACCGCCACCCTCGACGACCTCGGCGAGAAGCTTTTGGGACTGCGGTCCTGGAGCGGACTCGACAACGAACAGGCGACCGGAGAGCCGGCATGCGCAAAATCTGCCTGACCCTGCCCACCAACCGGGCGTGCGCCGCCACGATTTCCGCGATCGGCGAGGAAGCCGCCTATGCGGCACAGCACTTCGACGTCGAGGTGCACCTGCTGATTCTCGATTCTTCCGGCCCCCGGGCGTACGCGGCTCACGCCCAAGTCGTCGAGGCGTCGCCCGAGTCGGCGAACGTGATCGTGCACCATCTCGACGAGGCCCGGCAGCGCGACTTCCTGTGCGCGGTGATCGACCGCGCCGGCGTCGGCAAACCGGATCTGCTGCTGGACCTGATGTTGCCGAACACCGTGTCGTACGGCGCCTGCACCAACCGCGCCTTCCTGATCGCCGCCGCGCTCGGGTGCGCGTCGATCCACCGCCGGGACTCGGACAGCACCTACCAGACCCACGAGGGGGAACCGGTCTTCCCCATCCACCACGAGCTGACATCGCTCGGCAAGCGCGCCGGCGACGCGGCGTCCGGCGTGAGCGAGACCGCGCTGGATCCGGCACACGCGGACAAGCCCGTGGTCCTGGCGGGCGGTTCGTTCGTCGGTGAACTCTCCGTCGACATCGGCGAGATCCAGCGCATCGACCCCGTGGCCTACCACGACATCGTCGGCCTGTGGGCCCCGTCCGAGTGGTCGGAGCAGCAAAAGCGCACCCTGGTCGCGGAATCCTTCACCGGAGCCGGCACCGCCCCGTTCGTCCGGGATCACTCGACGCTGACCATCGTCGACCCGATGCGGATCGACATGTGCAACATCGGCTTCCACCACCAGGTGTACGAGCGGGTTCCGCTGCCGCCGGCGACCGACACCATCGGCAGCGACTACTTCCTCATGCACCTGGTGCACGACGCCGCGCTGCCGGGCGTCCTGCACAACCGCCACATCGTGAACTTCTACACGCCGGAACGGCGAACCGACTCGGGGTTCGTCGCCTACCAGCTCCGGTTGACGAAGTTCTTCCTGTCGATGCTGCACTTCAACTTCATCTACGCCCGGATGGCGACGAAGGGCGACGCGCTCCTCGACGCCGAGGGACACGTCCGTCCCGACTCGATCGCCGAACTCGCCCGCGAAAGCGCCCGGTTGGACCACGCCGAGAATGTGCGACGGCTGCGCAGTCTGGACCGGTCCTACCGAAGGCTGGGCGGCCGATACGCCGCGTTCGCCGACACGCTGGCCGAGCGCGGCCCGCGACTGCTCGACGAGGCCCAGGCGGACATCGAAGACTTCGCGCTGCTGATCGAGGCATGGGCGGCGCTGATCCACGCGAGCAAGGCCACGAGCGTCCACGAACCGCACCGATAGTGGGACCCGGACCGACATCATGCACGTAAACGCACGTATGCGCGCCGCCCTGGCGGCCTCCACCGACGACCGAATCGTCTTCGACCTCGCCGGCATCGAAGAGCGATACGACTCCCTGCTGCGCGAGTTGCCCGACATCTCCGTCCGATTCGCGATGAAGGCCTGCCCCGTGGACGAGGTGCTCGCCTGTCTGGCCGACAAGGGCGCCGGCTTCGACGCGGCAAGCCCGCGGGAGATCGAGCAGGCGATCGCCACCGGCGTACCCATCGATCGCATCCACTACGGCAACACCATCAAGTCCGACCGGAACATCGCCGACGCATATCGGCTCGGTGTCCGGGACTTCGCCACCGACAGCCTCGAGGACGTGCGGGCCGTCGCCGCCCACGCGCCCGGCGCCCGGGTCTTCTGCCGACTGGCCACCAGCGGCGAGGGAGCCCTGTGGGGTCTCAGCCGCAAGTTCGGCTGCTCCGCTGCCGACGCGGTGCTCGTCATGGAGGAGGCCCACGCGCTGGGCCTGATCCCCTCCGGCCTGTCGGTGCACGTCGGTTCCCAACAGATGACCACCGAGCCCTGGCGAGACGCCTGCGACCGGATCGCGGTCGTGCTCGCGAACCTGAATCGGCGCGGGATATTCCCGGACCACGTCAATCTCGGCGGCGGGTTGCCGGCCCTGGGCTACCTCGACCGGCACGGCCGGCCGTTGCACCCCCCGATGGACAAGATGTTCTCGGTCATCCGCGAGGGCATCGCGCGCCTGCGCGAGGTGTCCGCGACCCCGCTGGACTTCCTGATGGAGCCCGGACGCTACTTCGTCGCCGACAACGGCGCGATCCGGGCCCGGGTCTCCCGGCTGTCCGCGCGCGAACAACTCGACGGACAGCGCCAGTACTGGCTGTACCTGAGCTGCGGGAAGTTCAACGGCCTCTACGAGATGGACGAGTTGCAGTATCGACTGGTCTTTCCCACGCACGACGACGCGGAGTTCGTGCCGGCCGTCGTCGCGGGCCCCACCTGCGACAGCGACGACGCCTACCCGCACCGGGACAACCTCACCCGGGTGCCCGAGTCGGTCGCCTCGGGGGATCCGGTCTGGATCGTCTCCTGCGGCGCGTACGTCACCAGTTACACCACCCTGGGGTTCAACGGTTTCGGTCCGCTTCCCTACACGTGGACCGACGGCGACTCCGACGATCGCGACAACGTTCGGCGCCGGAATCCGCCCCGGCGCGCCGATCTGGTCCTGGAAGGTCTGCGGTGACGGGCCCACGCGCACGCATACGACACATCACCGAGGACGACTGGGACCACATCGTCGCGCTGGAGGCCGCCACGTATGCCGACGGCGCGCTGTCCGAGGAGCGGCACGCGCTGGAGTCGCGCGCCCGCTCGTCGCCGGCCACGTGCTTCGTGCTGGACGTCGAAGGACGACCGGCGGGCTACGTGCTGGCCCTGCCGTACCCGATGTTCCGGTATCCGGACCTGTCCCGCGCGGAGGACGTGGTCTTCCACTCGCGCAACCTGCACCTGCACGATCTCGTCGTCGCCGAGCGTCATCGCGGCAACGGCTTCGCGCGCGATCTGCTGGACCGGCTGATGACGACGGCGCGGACCAAGAGGTACGAACGCCTCTCCCTGATCGCGGTCCGCGGCAGCGAGGCGTTCTGGGCGGCGAACGGCTTCGCCGCCGTTCCCGACGTCCCGCTTTCCGCGAGTTACGGCGCGCACGCGGTGTACATGTCCACGGCGGTGCACCCGGGCCCCGCATCGAGAAGGCAACACCCGTCGATGGTCCGCGCCGCGGATCGTCCCCACACGACGAAGTAGGCGCATACCCATGTTTCGCGTTCGCGACGACTTCCGCCGGGCCCAGGTGGCGATCGCGGCCCTGTTCTGCTTCCTCGGGCTCCAGTACGCCACCTGGGCCTCGCGGCTGCCCGCGCTCAAGACCGGGCTCGACCTGAGCGAGGCCGAGGTCGGCCTGCTGCTGATGGCGTGCGGAGCGGGCGCGGCGGCCTCGTTCCCGCTCGTGGCGATCCTGACCAAGCGCCTGGGCTCGCGACTCCTCGCGCTGTTGTCCGCTTCGGTGCTCGGCCTGCTCCTGCTCGCGTTGGCCGCGGCACCGAACTATCCGGTGGCCCTGGTGATCATCTGCTGCGACGGGGTGGCCGTCGGGTGCCTCAACGTCGCCATGAACGCACAGGGCGCCGCGCTCGAAGTCGCCCATCAGCGCACCGCGATGTCCCAACTGCACGCGACGTTCAGCGCCGGCTCGTTGTGCGCCGCGCTGCTGGCGTCCGGGATGAACGCGGTGACATCGAACCTGACCGCGCACTTCGCGGTGGCCTGCGTGCTGCTGTCGCTGCTCCTGGGCTTCGCCCGGTCGGGCCTGTTGACCGAGGATCGACCCGCGGAGAAGTCCGCCGAGCCACAGGAGTCGCCGGAGCGGAGCGGGCGCGGGTTGACCCTGCCGTCGCGGATCACCATCTGGATGGGCTGCGCGATGGCGTTCGGCACGGTGACCGAGGGGGCGATGAACGACTGGTCCGCGCTCTACATGAAGGACGTCGCGCACGCGGCCTCGGAGGTGGCGCCGCTGGGCATCGCGGTGGTCTCGGTGATGATGGTGCTGGCCCGCGTATTCGCCGACGGCTGGCGCAGCCGGTGGGGCGACGGCCGGATCGTCCGGGTCGGCAGCGCGCTGGCCGGGGTGGGGCTGGCGGTCGCACTGCTGGTCGGTGGCGTGGTGCCGGCGCTGATCGGCTTCGCCTGCGTCGGCCTGGGCATCGCGGCGGTGACCCCGTGCGTGTACGTCGCGGCGGCCCGGGCGGGCTCGGACGCGCTGGCTCTGGTCGCCGCGATGGGCACCACCGGCCTGTTGGCCGGACCGGCGCTGATCGGCTTCATCGCGAGCGGCAGCAGCCTGGTGTGGGGCATGGGCGCGGTGGCCGCCTCGGCGCTGCTGGTCTCGGTGTGCGCCACGCGGATCCGCTGGACCGACCTGGGTGAGAAGGACCCGATCGCGAAGGCCGTCGCGCCGGCCGAACCGGTCGCCGACGTCGAGCCGTTGACCGACGCCGGTGCCTGAAGTCGGCGTTTGAAGTCGGCGTTTGAAGTCGGCGCTCGGCGCCGGTACTTGATGCCGGCGCTTGCTGCCGGGTGACCGACGCCGGTGCTTGATGCCGCGTGGTCGGCATGGGGTGCGGCGCCGCCGGGCGTAGGTCAACCGACCAGCTCCCGGCGGTACTTCGTCGCCAGCGCGACCGCCTTGCCGCCCAGCGCCACCACCCCGACCAGCGCGTCGTCCCGGTGATAGCCGACCGCGCAATCCCCGTCCCAATCGCCCTCCAGCAGGCGCACGTCCGTGCCCGCCAGGCCCGGGGCGCCGTACGACTGGAGGCGCTCGTCGTACTGGTCCGACCAGAACGTCGGCAACGGCGCGAACGGCGTCGGGTCGCAGTCCGTGCGGGCCAGGTGGGCGGCGAGCGTGCGGGCCGCACGTTTGGCGCTGTCGGTGGGCATGCTCCAGTGCTCGATCCGGCGCGGTACGTCGTCGTAGCGCGGATTGACGAACCGGGCCACATCGCCCACGGCGACCACGTCGGGGCGGGACTCGACGCGCAGGAGCGCGTCGCAGCGCACCCCGTCGCCGAGATCGAGGCCGTTTCCGGCCAGCCATTCGGTGTTCGGGATCGAGCCGACGGCCTCGACCACGACGTCGGCGGGCAGTTCCCGGCCGTCGTCCAGCAGCACGCCGGCGACGTACCGATCCCCGGTCGACTCGCGTACGGTGCGGCCGAGTTCGAACCGCACGCCGCGGGCGAGATGCCGCCTGCGCAGCGCCGCGCCCAACTCGACGCCGAGCGGGCGGTACATCGGCTCCGCCTCGGGGCCCACCACCGTCACCTCGGCGCCGAGCGAGCGCGCGGTCGCGGCCACCTCGCAGCCGATGAAGCCCGCGCCCACGACCACCACCCGGCGGCCCGGGCCGAGTGCCGCGCGCAGGTGTCGCGCGTCGTCGAGCGTGCGCACGACGTGCCGTCCGTCCCGGGGCCCCGGACAGGTCAACCGGCGTGGACGCAGGCCGGTGGCCACCACGAGGCCCGCGTACGACAACCACTCGCCGTCCGCGAGCCGGATCCGCCGGGTGGTCAGGTCGGCCGCGACGGCGGCCCGGCCGAGCCGCCAGTCCACGTCGGCGCAACTCGCCCGCAGGCGAAAGGCGAGCGAGGCGTGCGAGACCCCGCCCGCGAGCGCGTCCTTGGACAGCGGCGGCCGGTTGTACGGCATGTGCGGCTCGTCGCCGACGACGGTGATCCCGCCGGTCCAGCCGGCCGCGCGCAGTTGTTCGGCGGCCCGCAGACCGCCCATGGAGGCGCCCACCACGACGACTCGGGCAGCGGTCACGGTTCAGTCCTCGATCGTGATGGCCTGGAGCGGGCACACGTCGGCGGCCTCTTCGACCGCGTCGCGCAGCGCCTCGTCCGGTTCGCCGACGAACTCCAGTCGCCCGGCGGCGTTGATCCGGAATACCTCGGGCGCGGAGAACACGCACTGCCCGTGGTCCTGACAGCGGTCCATGTCGACGACGACCTTCACGGTGTAATCCCTTCCTGCGATCGGTGCGGAGGTGGATGGCGGGATGCGGAACGGTGCGCGGGCGGGTCGCGGGAGATGCCTGGCCTCGATCGCGGTCAGCGCCGAGGCGCCCGGATGTTGCGGAACTCCCAGTCGCCGCCCAGCGCGGTGGAGAGCACCTCTTCGGACTCGGTGGGCTGGGCGCCGCAGTCGGTACGGATCGGGGTCGGGCCGGCGATGATGTGGTTGGTGAGGCGGCCCAGTCCTTCCGCCTCGACCTCGACGACGTCCCCCGGTTGCACCGGACGCGAGCCGGCCGGCGTACCCGACAGCAGCACGTCGCCGGGGCTGAGCGTGATCGTGCGGGCGATGTCGGCGACGAGGTAGTGCATGTCCCACTCCATCTCGTCGGTCGAACCCTCCTGCACCACCTCGCCGTTGACGTAGGTGCGCAGCGCCTTGCCGCGGAAGTCCCAGCCCTCGACCAGGCCCGGGCCCAACGGGCACAGCGTGTCCGAGCCCTTGACCCGCAACATCGAACCCGCGTCGGTGTCCCGGAAGTCGTGCAGGCCGTAGTCGTTGGCCACCGTGTAGCCGCGGATGAAGGCGCCCGCGTCGGCGGGCGCGATGTTGCGGCAGGTGCGGCCGATCACGATGGCGATCTCGCCTTCGTAGTTGAGGTACTTGCAGCCGTCCGGGCGCACGATCGCGCCGCCGTGGGCGTTCAGCGACGACGTGGGCTTGTGGAAGTAGGTCGGCGCGGACGGCAGCGAGGTGCCGAATTCGGCCACCCGGCTGCGGTGGTTGAGGTGTACGGCGATGATCTTGCCGGGCTCGACCGGCGGCAGGTGCCGGGCGTCGGCGGTCTTGGTCCGTCTGCCGTCCGCGGCGACCAACTCAGCGCCCTCGCGGACGACTTCGACGATCGCGCCGTCGAGCAGGATGCGGCGGTACTCGGTGGTGCGGCTCATGTGGTGTGTCCTTGGCATGTGGGGGTGGGACCGGCGGAGGCGGTCCAGCCGTCGAGGGGTCGGTCGAACCAGACGTGGGCCTGGCCGGTGCCGGTGGCGTTCTCGTAGTCGCCGACCAGCCGGCCGGGCGCGGTGCAGCGTTCCTCGCCGAGCGCGCCGAGCATCATCAGGTAGTGCCCGAAGCGGGCCTCGGGCTTGTACCGCAGGAAGTCCGGCATGCCGGCGAGCACGCTCGCGTGGTCGCCGTGTTCCATCCAGGCGATCCGCTGTTCGTCGGCGGCGCGGGCCTGCGGTGTGCGCACGTGGATCGGGTCGGACGCCTCGTGCGCGCGCAGTTCGCGCAGGTTCCAGAAGGTGTGCGAGAAGGCGCCGGAGGCCACCAGCAACACCTTGCGGTCGGTGGCCGCGATGCCGTCGGCGAGCGCGCGCCCCAACCGCAGGTTGTCCTCGACGTCCGCGGTCTGGCAACAGCCGATGCCCATCCAGCGTTTGCCGGGCACGCCGAGGTGGTGCCACAGGTTGACGGTGGCGTAGTGGATCGGCAGGTACGGGTCCTCGATCGGGGTGATCCAGGTGCCGTGTCGGTCGGCGAAGCCGGCGGTGGCGTGCGCCAGTTCCGGATCGCCGGGGAAGTCGTAGGGGATCTGCCGCATGCCGCGCGGCAGTTCCTCGGAGGTGTACAGCCCGCTGCGGTGCGGTTGCGCGGCGATCACGTACTCGACGGTGGTTGCCCAGTGCGAGTCGAAGACCACGACCGTGTCGTAGTCGAGCCGCTCGAACACCTCGGCACGCAGCTCGGCCAGGGCCGGGACCAGGCTGATCTCCCTGCCCTCGTTGAGCTCGTGGCGGACCTCGCGCGGCAGCATGATGGTGGGCGAGTGGGCCAGGATGCCCGCACCGACGATCTCGCCCATGGTCAGTGCCACCCGTTCGGCGCGGTGACGGTGTTCTTGACGTCGCAGTAGAAGTCGAAGCTCCAGGTGCCGCCCTCGCGGCCGACGCCGGATTGCCGGGAGCCGCCGAACGGGGCGCGCAGGTCGCGGACGAAGAAACAGTTGACCCACAACGTCCCGGCGACGAGTTCCGCGCCGACCCGCTTCGCGCGCTCGCGATCTCCGGTCACCAGCGTCGCCGCGAGCCCGAATCGGGTGTCGTTGGCGAGCCTGATCGCCTCGGCCTCGGTGGTGAAGGTCTGCAGGGTCAGTACCGGGCCGAAGACCTCCTCCTGGACGATCTCGCCGTCCTGGGCGACGTCGGTGAGCAGGGTGGGGCGGTAGTACAGGCCGCCGAGTTCGGTGTTGCGTCCGCCGCCGAGCAGGGCCTTGGCGCCGGCGTCGAGTGCGCGGCGGACGAAGCCGTCCACCCGGTCCACGTGTTCGGCGTGGATGTTGGGGCCGACGTCGGTGGCCGGGTCGCGCGGGTCGCCCTGGACCAGGGTGCGCGCCCTGGCCAGGAAGCGGGTGGTGAACTCGGCGGCGACCGAGGCGTCCACGAGCAGCCGGGTGGCGGCCAGGCAGACCTGGCCGGCGTTGTCGTACTGCTCGACCGCGAGTTCGACGGCCAGCTCGAGGTCGGCATCGGCGAAGACCAACAGCGGTGACTTGCCGCCCAGTTCGAGACCGACCGGAGTCAGATTGGCGGCGGCCGCGGCACCGATGTGGCGGGCGGTGGGCACCGAACCGGTGAAACTGATCCGGCGCACGTCCGGGTGGGCGGTCAGCGCGGCACCGACTTCCTCGCCGTAGCCCTGGACCACGTTGAACACCCCTGCCGGCAGGCCCGCCTCGGCGGTGATGTCGGCGAGCAGCGACGCGGTCAGCGGTGTCCACTCGGCGGCCTTGAGCACGACCGTGTTGCCCGCCGCGAGCGCCGGGGCGATCTTCCAGGTGGCCAGCATCAGTGGCGCGTTCCACGGCGTGATCAGTACGCACGGCCCGGCGGCGTCCCACGAGACGTGGTTGTCGTGGCCCCGGGTGTCGAAGTCGTCGTGGCGCAACTGCCCGCTGAGCCAGTCCGCGAAGAAGCGGAAGTTGTGCGCGACGCGCGGCATCACCCCGCGCAGGTGTGAGCGCAGCAGCGCGCCGTTGTCGGTGGTCTCCACGATCGCCAGCTCGGCGAGCCGGGCCTCGACCCCGTCGGCGATGGCGTGCAGGAGGCGGGCGCGCTCGGCGGGCGTGGTCGCGGCCCAGGCCGGGAACGCGGCGCGGGCGGCGGCGACGGCGGCGTCCGCCTCGGCGCGGCCGGCCCGGGCGATCTCGCCGATGACGGTGCCGTCGATGGGCGAGACGTCGGTGAAGGTGTCCGAAGACCCGACGCGCTCGCCACCGATCCAGTGCCGGGTGTCGACGCGGACGCCCGCAACGGTGACCTCGGTCATGTGGAAAACCCTCCAAGTCGTTTGACCCCAAACAATCTAGCCATTCGCGATCGGGGCGGTCAAGGGGCGCGCCCGGACCCACCCCGCGCCCCCGAGGCCCGAGTCCGCAGAGCCGGCTCCGCGCTCCCGCACTCGGGCCTCGCGGAGCCCGCCTCGCGTTCCCCGTACCCGGGTTCCGTTGTATCGTTTGCCCCCAAACAATCCCGTCGGCGAAAGCGGGCAGCATGTTGCGGCTCTCCCACCAGGACTGGCTCGAACGGGCGGCGCGGCTGCGCCCGATGACCGTCCATCACATCGACGGCGCCGACCACGCCGGCGACGGCGACACGTTCCCCGTGGTCGCGCCACGCGACGGATCACCGCTCGCCGACGTGGCCCGGGCCGGGCAGCGCGAGGTGGACCTGGCCGCGGCCACCGCCCGCCGCGCCTTCGACACCGGGGCCTGGCCCCGACTCGCGCCCGCCGAACGCGGCCGCGCGCTGATCCGGTTCGCGGACTCCGTCGAGGCGCACCGCGAGGAACTCGCGCTGACCATCGCGCTGGAGATGGGCAAGCCGGTCACCGAGGCGTACACCATCGAACTGCGCGCGGTGGCGGCCTGCTTCCGCTGGTACGGCGAGATCGCCGACAAACTGGTCGACGAGGCGCCGCAGACCGCCTCGGACGCGCTCGCGCTGGTCACCCGGGAGCCGGTCGGCGTGGTCGCGGCCGTCGTCCCGTGGAACTTCCCGCTCACCATGGCCGCCTGGAAGGTCGCCCCGGCGCTCGCGGCCGGCTGCACGGTCGTGCTCAAGCCCGCCGAGCAATCACCGCTGTCCGCGCTGCGACTGGGCCGGCTCGCCGCCGAGGCCGGCCTGCCGCCGGGCGTCTTCAACGTGGTCGCGGGCGAGGGCCCCACCGCCGGCCGCGCGCTCGGCCTGCACCCGGACGTCGACGTGCTCGCGTTCACCGGCTCGACCGCGGTCGGCCGACACTTCCTGCGCTACGCGGCCGACTCCAACCTCAAACGGGTCTGGCTCGAACTGGGCGGCAAGTCCCCGAACATCGTGCTGCCCGACGCCGACCCGCTCGCCGCGGCGGCGAGCGCGGCGTGGGGCGTCTTCTTCAACCAGGGCGAGATGTGCACCGCGCCGTCCCGCCTGCTCGTGCACTCCTCGATCGCGGACCGGGTGACGGACGCGGTGGTCGAACGGGCTCGGGCCCTGCGCGTCGGCGACCCGCTCGACCCGGCCACCACGATGGGCGCGCTGGTGAGCGCGGAGCACCTGGTCCGGGTCCGCGACCACATCACCCGCGCGCACGCGGCCGGCGCCCGGCTGCGCACCGGTGGGGCGCGGTTGGACCGGGCCGGCCACTACCTGGAGCCGACCGTGTTCGACCGGGTCGCCCCGGACATGGCGCTCGCCCGCGAGGAGGTGTTCGGGCCGGTGCTCGCGGTGCTGACCTTCGATACCGAGGACGAGGCGATCCGGCTCGCCAACGCGAGCGAGTACGGCCTCGCGGCGGGCGTGTGGACCACGAACCTGTCCGCCGCGCACCGGATCTCGCGCGCGGTGCGGGCGGGCACCGTATGGGTCAACTGCTACGAGGAGGGCGGCCTGAACGTGCCCTTCGGCGGGGTCAAACAGTCCGGCCACGGACGGGACAAGTCGCTGCACGCGCTGGAGAAGTACACCGACCTGAAGACCACCTGGATCGCACTGTGACCGGCCGCCCTCGACGTCCCCGAAGCGCCCGAGGTCCCCGCCGTCGACACCGCCCCCACTGTCCACACCGTCCCCGAGAGCTGCGGAGACCGCTGTGCTGCGTCCGTTGATCGCGCTGCCGTGCCGGTTCGCGGCCACCACGTCCGCGCTTCGCCACGCTGCCGAGGTGACCGCCCGGGCGCTGGCCGAGGCGGTGTACGCGGCGGGCGGCGAGCCGTTCATGATGCACCCGGCCGAACCGGAGGAGGCCGCGTCCAGGCTGTCCCGCGCGGACGGCCTGCTGCTGCCCGGCGGCGGCGACCTGGCGCCGAGCAGCTACGACGCGGACACCGTGCACGGCGAGGTGTACGACGTCGACGCCGCCCAGGACGCCTTCGACCTCGCCGCCGCCCGGTACGCCCTCGCCGTCGGCCTGCCCACCCTGGCCGTGTGCCGCGGCCTCCAGGTGGTCAACGTGGCCCTGGGCGGCACCCTCACCCAGGACATGCCCGTCCGCCACCGCCACGTGATCCACCCGGTGACCCTCACCCCGGGCTCGGCCACCGCCCGCGCCGCCGGCACCACCGAACTCGACGCCTCCTGCTACCACCACCAGGCCGTGGACCGCCTCGCCCCCGGCCTCCGCATCACCGGCACCGCGCCCGACGGCACGGTCGAGGCCCTCGAACCCCTCGCCCCCACCGGTTGGTTCGTAGCCGTCCAATGGCACCCCGAGGACACCGCCCCCACCAGCCCACCCCAACAATCCCTCTTCGACACGCTCGCCGAATCGGCCCACCGCTACGCCGCCCGAAAAAGCCCGCACGCGGCTTAGCCGTCTCGAACCGGTCACCGCGTGGCCGAAATGGAGCGACAAAGGACAGGCCGTGCCCCAGACGACCTCACCCGGACACGGGTCCGCCCTGGTCGGGGGGCGGGCCCGCGACCGAGGTTCAGCCCTTCGCCCGCCGCCCGCCGCGTCGGGGTTTGGGGGTGTTGCCGGCCAGCAGATCCTGGCGGCGTTCCTCGCCCTTGGCCTCCAGGCGGGCCACGATGCGGCGCAGCGAGTCGGCGAGCGTCAGGCATTCGTCGGCGCCGAGGTCGTCGGTGACGAAGGCCTCCTCGGCGTTGAACGCCGGGAAGACCCTGGCCATCAGGTCCTCGCCGGCGGGGGTCAGCGAGAGCAGGACGAGCCGCCCGTCGGTGGCGTGCGCGGCACGGGTGAGCAGGCCGCGGGTCTCCAGCGTGCGGGCGACGCCGGTGAGCGTGCCCTTGGAGATGCCCGCCTCCTCGGCGACGTGTCGGGTCTCGCTCTCGCCCCAGATCCACACCTCCCACAGCACGGTGAACGCGGTCCAGGTCAACTCCGCGTCGCGCAGCACCGAGTTCTCCAGGTGTTGGCGCACCGCGGCTGCCGCGCGGTAGATGTTCGACACCGCGGCCATCTGCTCGCGCCGCAGCGGGATGTCGCCCAGGCGCGCCTGGACGGCCTTCTCCGTTTCGGTGATGGACCGCTTGCCGACCACGTGCTCCGCCTTCTTCGTCGTTCGCGTCCGAGGGTCCCCGTTACGCCTTGCACACCCCGAAATCTAGCCCTTGTGGGGACCTGTTTGCATCCGTACGATCAGCGGCACTCGCAGATCGTACGGGCCCAAACGAATGGGTTCCCGCCCCTCGGAGGCGCCGGGCATGGCATCCAGACAAGCGTCGACGACCAGCACCATCGACTCCGAGGCCGCCCCCGCACGCGGCTCGCTCGGTGTCGCGCACATCGTCTTCTTCGTGGTGGCGGCCTCCGCCCCACTCACCGTCGCCGCCGGCGGCATCCCGCAGAGCCTCGCGGTCACCGGCACCTCGGGAATCCCTGCGGTCTACCTCGTACTGGCCGCCCTGCTCGCGATCTTCAGCGTCGGCTACGCCGCGATGAGCCGGCGGATCACCGGCGCGGGCGCGTTCTACGCGTACGTCGCCCAGGGCCTGGGCCGGGCGGCCGGACTGGGCGCCGCGTTCGTGGCGTTGATCTCCTACAACGCGATGCAGATCGGCATCTACGGCCTGTTCGGCTTCACCACCGCCGACTTCCTGGACGCCAAGCTCGGGTGGCACGTGCAGTGGTGGGTGGTGGTCCTGGTCGGCATCGTGGTCGTGGGGGCGCTGGGCTACCTGCGGATCGACCTCAACGCCCGGGTGCTGGCCGCGCTGCTGATCGCCGAGACGGTGACCGTGCTCGTCTTCGACATCGGCGCGTTCACCCAGGCGCCGGACGGCATCTCGCTGCACCCGTTCTCCTGGGAGGCGCTGACCTCGGGCTCGATGGGCGCGGCGTTCTGTTTCGTGATGGCGTCCTTCACCGGCTTCGAGTCCGCCGCGATCCACGGCGAGGAGTGCGTGGACCCCAAGCGCACCGTGGCCCGCGCGACGTACGTGTCGGTCGGCGTGATCGGCGTGTTGTACGCGATCACCGCGTGGGCCCTGATGAGCGGCGCCGGCACCGACAAGGCGGTCGACGCGGCGACCGAACACGGGCCGAACCTGATCTTCGTCCTGGGCGGCGACCAGATCGGCTCGGGCTTCGCGGACCTGGCCCAGGTGTTCCTGATCACCAGCCTGTTCGCGGCGCTGCTGTCCTTCCACAACGCGGTCGCGCGCTACTTCTTCGCGCTGGGCCGCGAGGGAGTGCTGCCCACCGCGCTGGGCCGCACCCACCCGCGCACCGACTCGCCGCACCTGGGCTCCGCCACCCAGACCGCGCTCGCCGCCGCCGTGGTGATCCTGTTCGCCGCGCTCGATCGCGACCCGATGGCGACGCTGTTCAACTGGTTCACCAACCTGGGCGCGCTGGGCGTACTGCTGTTGCTGGTGCTGACCTCGCTCGCGGTGGTCGCGTTCTTCGTGCGCAACGGCGCCGACGGCGAGAGCGCGTGGAGTCGGCTGATCGCGCCGGCCGGATCCGCGCTGCTGCTCGCGGCGGTGTTCGTCGCCGCGCTGGACAACTTCGGCGTACTGCTGGGCGTGGACTCCGGCTCGGCGCTGCGCTGGGTGTTGCCCGCGCTGGTGCTCGGCGCGGGCGTGGTCGGCGCGCTGTTCGCGCTGTACCTGCGCGCGGCCAAGCCGGGCGTGTACGCGGGCATCGGACGCGGCCGGAACTGACCGCGACCACACCCGCCCGCGGCCGGAGCCGAACACGCGCGCACGAGGGCCCGAGCACCGCGATCCGGTGCTCGGGCCCTCGTGCGTGTACCGCGCCCTACGCGGCGCCCGAGCCGCCACTCGCCAGGAGCGTGCCGCCGTTCCAGACCACGCCGACCTGGCGGTAGTACGCGCCGATCACCTCGCGCACCTCCAGTCGGGCCAGTTCCTCGGTGGGCGCCTCGAACAGGGTCAACTCCGCGTCGCCCGCCCAGGCCCCACCGCCCTCGGCGGACTCGGCACCGGTGGCCACGAGTTCGTCCAGGGCCAGGCCCTTGCCCGGTTCGATCGAGGGCAACCAGCGGTGGTGCGCCATCGGGTGCCCGTTGACGAAGCCGCTGGTCGGCGACGGTTCGCGCAACGTCACCACGGCCTCGGCCAGCCGCCGGTCGGCGGCGGCGAGCGTGGCGCCGAACATCGCGCCCGCCTCGATCCGCGGCGCCGGGCCGTACGGATGCGGCCGGGTCTGGTGGATCGAACCGAGCTTCTTCGGATAACCCTGGTGCAGGCCGCGCGCGATGGCGAAGTCCTTGTCGACCCAGATGTACACGCAGCGCGAGTAGGTCACCCCCGCGTACCGACAGCGCACCACCGCGAAGCACTCCTTGTACTGCCCGCGCACCGGGTCGAGCAGTTCCGCGCCCGCGGTCGAGCAGGACTGCCAGTCGGCCCAGATCAGCGCCACCGCGCCCGGGTCCTCGTCGGCGAGCGACAGTTGCGGCGGCAGCAGTTCGGCGACCCGCGCGGGGTCGGTGCGGTACTCGATGGTGAGCAGGTCGCCCGAGTACCGCCACGGCGGTGCCGGGATCATCGAGGACCGGCCCGTGCCGGTCTTGGGGTGGAAGAAACCGTGTACACCGGTCATGGCGACTCCCTCGAAGCACGGCGCGGCCCGGAACGGGTTCGGAGCCGATTGATCGTTTGGGTCCGTACGATATGCCTCCGGTCGCTCGTTGTCACGCGCGCGCGACCACCCGCCGACACCCGCCCACCTCCCGTCGCCACACGCGCAAAGGCTTGCCCCAACCCCTTGTGCGACACCGGCGACCTCCATATGGTTTGGGCTCAAACGAATCGGCCGTCCTGCCGCCGCCCGTCCCGTGCGAGGAGAAGCCGGTGAATCCATCAGCAGTGGACCGGGCCCACGACGTCGTCGCCGACCTGAAGGCGCGGGGCATCGACGTGGTCCGGATCGCCTACCCGGACCTGATCGGCACCGATCGCGGGCGCGACGTGCTGGTGGACCACCTGCCCTCGGTGTGCGCGCACGGCCTCGCCTTCTGTCGGGCGGTCTTCCACACCACCCCGCGAGGCCAGACCGTCCCGGTGGCCGGCGGCATCGACGCGGGCCTACCGGACATCTGCGTGTTCCCGGACCTGGACACGCTGGTCGCGATCCCGTGGGAGCCCGGAGTCGCGTGGTGCCTGGGTGAGACGACGGACCCGGCGACCGGTCGGCTCGCCGCCGAGGCGCCGCGCTCGCTGCTGCGCGACGTGCTGACCCGGATGGCCGACGAGGTGGGCCTGCGACCGGTGGTCGGACCGGAATTGGAGTACTTCCTGTGCGAGCCGGACCCGGACCGCCCGGGCGGTTGGCGGCGCTACGGCGACGCCCCGGGCAACGTGTACGTGGCCGACCGGCGCGGAGATCCGGACGGACACCTGCTGCGCACGCTGCGCAGCCTGGGCGCGCTGGGCATTGGCGCCACCACCGGCAACCACGAGTACTGCTCCGGCCAGTTCGAGATCAACCTGGACCACTCGCCCGCGCTCGACGCCGCCGACCGGGCCTTCCGCTTCAAGTCCTCGATCAAGGAACTCGCGCGCCGCGAGGGCCGGTTGGCCACCTTCATGGCCAAGCCCTTCAACGACGAGGGCGGCTCCGGCTTCCATCTGCACCTGAGTTGCCTGGACCCGGACGACGCCAACGCCTTCGACGACCCGACCGGCCCGCACGGCCTGTCCTCCGCCGCGCACCACGCGATCGGCGGCGTCCTGGCGCATGCCCCCGCGCTCGCCGCGCTGCTGAACCCGACGGTCAACTCCTACAAGCGCTTCGGCCCGGACACACTCGCGCCGTGGCTGATCGACTGGGGCCTGGACAACCGCAGCGCGATGGTGCGGATACCGCCCGAGCGCGGCACCGGCACCCGCCTGGAAGTCCGGCTCGGCGACGCGAGCGCCAATCCGTACCTGGCCGTCGCCGGTCTGCTCGCCGCCGTGCACCTGGGCCTGCGCGAGAAGACGACTCCGCCGCCGCCGTTGCGGGGCTACGGCTACGACAGCGCCAAGGCGCCGCTCCTGCCCGCGACGCTGACCGAGGCGCTGGACGCGTTCGAGGCCGACACCGCGCTCACCGCGCTGCTGGGCGCGGACTTCGCCGACGCGTTCCTGACCTACAAGCGCGACGAGGACACCCGTTTTCGCCGGCACGTCACCGACTGGGAGTTCGCCGAGTACGCCTACCACCTCTGAGCCCGTCCGCGCCGGCGCACCGGCGCACCCCGCGCACCGCGCCGCCTCGCTGCCCCCGCGCCGCCGCGCGGACCGCCGATCGCGCCCGCACCCCCGCCGATCCCCCCGCGAGGAGTCTTCGTGAGCACCCCCACCACCGCCGCCGCGGTCCCCGAGCCGATGCCCCTCGACGAGATCGACCTCGCCGACAACGACCGTTTCCTGGACGGCGAAACCCCGTGGCGGATGTTCCACACGCTGCGCCGCGAGGACCCCGTGCACTGGCAACCCGAACCGGCCCCCAACAGCGGGTTCTGGGCGTTGACCCGGCACGCGGACATCGTCGCCGTCGACCGCGACCCGGACACCTTCACCTCCACGCGGTTCACCAACCTCGAGGAGGTCGACGACTCGCAGATCGCCATCCGCCGCTCGCTGCTGGAGACCGACGGGCTACGCCACACCGCGCTGCGCAAGCTGCTCCGGAAGCAGTTCACCCCGCGCGCGATCGCCGACTACGGCACGTTCCTGCGCGGGCTCACCGCCCGCACGCTGGACACCGCGCTGGCCAAGGGCACCTTCGACTTCGTGCACGAGGTCAGCGCCGACTTCCCGATCAACGTGCTGGCCAAGATGCTGGACGTGCCCGGCGAGGACACCGGCAAGCTGATCGACTGGGGCAACCGGATCATCGGCAACACCGACCCGGACTACGCGGACGTGCTCCTGGAGAGCAGCGAGAGCGAGCGCTACCGCGAACTGCCCTTCCGCAGCCCCGCCTCCCTGGAAGTCTTCGAGTACGGGCGGGAGTTGGCCGCCAAGCGGCGCGGCGGCGCGGGCACCGACCTGGTCAGCCGACTGGTCAACCAGGCTCCCTCGGACGGTGTCCCGCTGTCCGGACACGACTTCGACAACTATTTCCTGCTGCTGGTCGTGGCCGGCAACGAGACCACCCGGCACGCCATCTCGCACTCGATGCTCGCGCTGCTGCGCAACCCGGGCCAGTTGGAACTGCTGCGGGAGAACCTCGCGCTGATGCCGGACGCGGTCGAGGAGTTCCTGCGCTGGGCCTCCCCCGTCTACCACTTCCGCCGCACCGCGACACGCGACACCGAACTGGGCGGCAAGTCGATCCGCGCGGGCGACAAGGTGGTGCTGTGGTTCGCCTCGGGCAACCGGGACGAGGCGGTGTTCGAGAACCCGTACGACTTCGACGTCACCCGCCGCCACGTCGACCACGTCACCTTCGGCAAGGGCGGCCCGCACTTCTGTCTCGGCAACGCGCTCGCCCGCCTGGAGATGCGCGTCATGTTCGAGGAACTCCTGCCGCGTGTCGCCGACATCCGCCTGGCGGGCGAGGTCCGCCGGGTCCGCTCCAACTTCGTCAACGGCATCAAGGAACTCCCGGTGACGGTGACCCTGGCCTAGCGCCCGAGCCGCGGGCCCGGAGCCGACCCCCGCGGCCCGAACGGCGCCGAATCGCCCCCGAAGATCATTTCCGATTCGACCCGGCGGATCATTCGAACGAATTGAACGGGAGGCTACGGCGAGGGCCGAAAAATTGCCGCGTGGAATGTTCGCGACGCAGAATCTGTCAACAAAATCGGTTAACGGTGATTCACCGGTCGATCTCGTCGAGGCGAAGGCGACCCCCTCGTGAAGAAGCCGGACGGACTCCGCCCGCCCGACATCCTTGCAGGGTAGGAGCCTGATCGCGGCTTCCACAGGGAGATTTCCAGCCGGTCCGAATGGCCAATAATCGTTCTTGTTCGGCCGCCTATTCAACGCTTAGCGTCCTCCCCGAGATCAAACAGATCTCCTCGAATCGCAGTGCCCACCAAAGCACTGCGACCGATATCGCGGGAGTTGTCATGAACGACAAGATTCTGCTCGAAGAAACCACCGAGACGCGCGACTTCGCCGACCTGGACCTCGACGTCCGCATCGCGGACGGCGAGCTCGAGGCGTCCGCCTTCGGCTCGGCCGGCGGTGGCTGGACGTCGCCGAGCACGTACGGTGTGCAGTCGCGCTGTCCGATCTGCTGCGCCTGACCTGATAGTTCCGGGGGCGGGCGGGTCTGCCCGCCCCCGGGTGTCAACCTCCGGCGAGAGCCGGTCACACGGGCATGGGGTCGGTGCGGAACACGGTGCGACACTCCGAGCGGAATCCTGGGCGCGACGACGGTCCGAACGAGGGACGACACGACGCGCCGGAGAGCGAATACGAACCGGCCGGCCTCGTCTTCGTGCGCATGGCGAGTGTGCCGCGCGCGGAGACCGGCCCGGGTCCGGACCGCGTCGAGCCGGTCCGGGACACGGCCGACGCGCACACCCTCGCGGGACTGCGGCGGATCACCGCCGACCCGCTGCTGCGCGAGGCCGTCAGGGTCGCCAGCGGCAGTCTGTCCGCCGCCCTGGACCGGATCGACGAGGGCATCGACCCCGGCCCGAAGCGGCTTGCGGGCACCGCCCTGTCGGTGACCCGGTACGCGCTGCGGATGGCCGGTCGACCCACCCCGTTCGGCCTGTTCGCGGGCGTGACCGCGGCCCGCCTGGGCGCGTCCGCCCACGTGCGCGTGCACGGCCCCGGCAGCAAGGCGGTCCGCCTGGACGCCGGTCGACTCGACGAGCGGGTGCGGGACTGGCTCGCCGCCCCCGAGGTCCGACGCCGCGTCGACGTCATGCTCAACGACCTGTGCCGGGTGCGCGGCGACCGCCTGATGCTGGCCGGACCCGAACGCGAGATCTCGGTACGACACAGCCCCCTGGTCGCGCACCTGCGGACGATCGCGACCCACCCCGTCCCGTACGAGACCCTGCTCGACCGGGTCGGCGCGGCCTTCCCCGGCGCACCGCGCGATCGCCTCGACGCCTCGGTGGCGCAACTGCTGCGGCACGGCTTCCTGCTCAGCTCGATCACCCCGCACCGCCTGGACGACGCGCTGCTCGATCGCATCGACGGCGCCGTCGAGGACCTGCCGGACGCGGCCCGGGAGTTCCGCGCCACCCGGACCGCCGTACGCGAGTACGAGAAGGCCCGCCCCGGCGAGGGCACCGCGCCCTGGCGCCGGTTGATGGCCCTGGTCGATCCGCACACCGACGCCGCCCATCCGCCGGTCCAGGTGGATCTGCGGATGGACGCCGAACTCACCCTGCCCCGGACCGTGGCCGAGGAGGCGGGCAGCTACGCCGGCGCGATGTGGGCACTGTCCGACGCGTGGGTCACCCACGAACACATGCGCGACTACCGCAACCGCTTCGTCGAGCGGTACGGCACCACCCGCACCGTCCCGCTGGCCGAACTCGTCGACCCGCACCGGGGGCTGGGCTTCCCGACCGGCTACGGCGAACGCCTCGCCGTGGGCGACCGGCCCACCACCGGCTACCGGCCCGGCCGCGACCGACGCGTACTGACCGCCGAACTGGTCCAGGACGCCCTGCTGCGCGAGGACCGTGAACTGCGGCTCACCCCGGAGCTGATCGACCGGCTGGCCGACACCGCACAGTCCGAGCACGGCGAGCCCGCCGCGCCGCCGAACTCGCTCGACCTGTGCTTCCAACTGCTCGCGCACGACGTCGCCGACCTGGACCGGGGCCGGTTCAAGCTGGTCGCCACCCCGCACGCGGGCTCGTGGGTGGCCGGCTCGATGGCCGGCCGCTTCGCCGAACTCACGCACAGTACCGAAGAGTTGGCCAGGCTGGTGCACGCCGCGGCGGACCCCGGCACGCTGCCCGCCCAGGTGACGTTCCGGCCGCACACCGCCCGCGCGCTGAACATGATCCAGGTACCCGAACTGCTGCCCCACCACATCCCGGTCGGGGTGTACGCCGATCGGCGCGATCCGCACTGTCTGGACTGGCGCACGTTGCTCGTGGGCGTCGACGCCCGCGGCCTGACGCTGACCCTGGCCGAGACCGGCCAACGCGTGATGCCCGTGGTGCCGCACATGCTGGCGCTGGATCGCGAGGCGCCCAGGGTGGTCCGGCTGATGGTCGACATCGTCTTCGGCCGGTCCCGGACCTGGACCGGCTGGGACTGGGCGGGCCTGGAGGCGCTGCCACTGCTGCCCCGGGTGAGCTTCGGCCGGGTCGTCGCCGCGCCGCGCCGCTGGACCCCGGACCACGCGATGCGCGCGGCGGTCGAGGATCCGCGCGAGTTCGACCGCGCGCTGCGCGAATGGAGCGATCGATACGGTGTGCCGGACCGGGTCCAGGTGGTGCACTGGGACCGGGTCTACGGGCTCGACCTGGGTGAGTCCTGGCATCGCACGCTGCTGCGCCACGAGGTGCGCAAGGGCCGGCTCGCCCTGTTCGAGGACCTGACCGAAGACGGTCGCGGCTTCGGCTGGGCCGACGGGCACGGCACCGAGGTGGTCGTCCCGCTGACCCGCCGACCCGAGGCCGGCACACCGACCGCGACCGCCCGGGCAACGCCCTCGCGCGGCGCGGAACCTGCCGCCGCCGATTACCGTCTGCCTGGCGAGGACTGGTTGTTCGCAAAGCTGTACGCGACCTCGGACACGCACGACGAGCTGCTCCGGATGCACCTGCCCGCGCTGCTCGCCGAGGTCGGGGAGCGGGTCGACCGCTGGTTCTTCATCCGCTACCTGGACCCCGAGCCGCACATCCGGATCCGGCTGCACGGCGATCCGGCGGCGCTGGCCGAGCACGTGTTGCCGGAACTGGCGCGACGCGTACGGGCGATGCGCGAGGCGGGCGCGATCCGCACGATGGCACTGGACGTGTACGAGCCGGAGACCGAACGCTACGGCGGGCCGGACGCGTTGGCGGCCGCCGAGCGCCTGTTCACGCTGGACAGCAGGTCGGTACTCGCCCAACTGGGCCTGCGGGCACGCGGCGCGCTCGCGGTGCCGGACGAGGTGCTGATCGCGGTCAACCACGCACTGCTCCTGGAGAGCCTGGGCGATTGGGACTGGCCCTCGTGGGTGCGGTACGCGTTCGCCAAGGAACCCGACCAGAGCGCGTTCCGTCGGCATCGCGCCCTGGTCCGGGAGCTGATCCGGCCGGGCCGCACGGCCGCGGCGGTCGGTGAGCGCCTGGGCGTCCCGGCGCTGGCCGAGTTGTGGTCCCGGCCGCCGTACGGCCGGGCGTACGGGGAGATCGTGCTGTCCGACGCGGGTCGCCGACCGGCCGGCGCCGCGCACGAGAACGCCGTACTCGGGCTGTTGCACATGCAGCACAACCGGCTGCTCGGCATCGACCGGGCGGGCGAACAGCGCGGTTACGCGATCCTGCGCGGCATCGCGTGCGACCACCTGGGACGGCTCGCGCACGCGCCGGCGCGGCCCGGTGCCACGAAGGCGGGCGCGACGCGGTCGAGCGTCGCGAACACGGGTGCCATCGGCTCCGCGAGCACGGGTTCCGGTGCCACGAACGACGCGGAGAGGGGCGGTCGGGATGGCTGAGCCGACGGCGGCCGGCGGCACGGCGGTGGGCACGAGCACCAAACCCCGCCACGCGGAACGGGCCCGGTCGATCGTGGCCCGGGTGCTCGACCGGCTGGCCGATCCGGCGGCCGTCGCCGCCGACACCGAGGTGCTGGCCGACGCCTCCCGCGACGGCGACGAGCAGCCGCTGTGGACGGACCTGTCGCTCTCCAGCGGGTTCCCCGGCGTCTCCCTGGCCTTCAGCGGCAGCACCCGGCGCGGTCCCGGGCACGCCGAGCGCGCGCACGCCCACCTGGCTCGGGCGATGGCCGTACTGGCCCGGGAGCGCTTCCCGGCGGGCGGCATCTTCACCGGTCCGGGGTCGGTCGCCTTCGCCACCCTGGTCGCACACCGGGCGACCGGCGGGTACGTGAGCGCGCTGACCCGGATGGACGAGCACCAGCGCCGGGTGGTCCGGGCGGCCCTGCCGCGCCCGCGCGGCACCGCACCGCTCGCCACCAACGGCGAGTTCGAGACCGTCCGCGGACTGACCGGGATCGGCCGCTACCTGCTGGCCCGCGACGCCGACGGCGACGAGTTGCGGATGGTGCTGTCCTACCTGGTCGGGCTGGCCGAAGGCGAGATCCTCCACCGCGGTCGCAAGGTGCCGCGCTGGTGGACCCTGGCGGCGCCCAAGCTGGGCCAGGAGGTCGAGATGCCCGCCGGGCATCTGAACCTGGGCCTGTCGCACGGCGTCGCGGGACCGCTGGCACTGCTCGCGCTGACCTGGCGCGCGGGCGTACGGGTGCCGGGGCAACCCGCCGCGATCGAGCGACTGGTGGCGCTGCTGGCCCGATGCGCGGTCCCCGCCGGCGACGGCCTGTGGTGGCCGGCCTATCGCACCCTGGAGCAGTGGGCTTCCGAGCCCGACCCCGACTCCCCGGCACAGCGCCCGTCCTGGTGCTACGGCGTCCCCGGGGTGTCGCGCGCGGTGCAGTTGGCGGCGCTCGCCCTCGACCGGCCCGACTGGCACGAACTCACCCGGCGTTCGGTGTCCGGTCTGCTCGGCACTCCGATCGCGGAGTGGGGCATCGACGATCCGGCGCTGTGCCACGGCTGGGGCGGACTGATGCACCTGCTCGGTCTGCTGGCCGAACACCTCGACGACGCCCGACTACCCGCCGTCCGGGACGAGTTGGCCGCGTTGGTGCTCGCCCAATATCGTGACGAGTACCGCTTCGGCTTCCGCTCGACGATGACCCGCGCCGCGCAGGGCGTGGACGTACCGGCGTTCCTGGAGGGTGCCGCGGGGGTCGTGCTCGCCCTGGACGCGTACGCCGAGGGTCGCACGACGGCGGGCTGGGACCAGGCGCTCCTGGTGGTGTGACGCCGGTGCGCGGAGAGGGGTCAAAAGCCGGATGGTCCCGTGTACGTTCCCCTGCCATGGACTCTTCCAGCGGTATATCGGCCGCTCCGCCCGGATCCGGCGGGCCTGCTCGATCCCCCGGCGCCTCCCGCCCCGGGGGCCGGCCCCGGAACGCGCTCGTGGTGGTCGTGCTCGCCCTCCTGGCCGCCCTCGTCCCGTCCACGGCCTCCGTCGCCACAACCACCCACGCCACCGCGGCCACCCTCACCGCCGCGGAGCAACGGTGGGGCAACGACCGCCTCGATCAGGTCACTTCGCTGACCACGCACAACTCGTTCACCAACTACGAGGACTCGCGGTGGTCCTCGGTCAACCAGTCCGAGTCGGTGCGCGGACAGTTGGATCGCGGCGTGCGCGGGCTGATGCTCGACACGCACTGGTACGAGCACAGCACCGGTCTGTGCATCATCAGCTTCGGCAGCGACTGCTACCCGAGCGACGTGTACCTGTGCCACGGCGACTGCAAGGCGTTCGCGGGGGTGACCTACGCGTTGCCCCGGCAGAGCTTCGCGGCGACGATGCAGACCGTGGTGGACTTCCTGAACGCGAATCCGCTGGAAGTGGTGACCGTGTTCCTGGAGGACTACGTCGACACCGATCGGCTGCGTCGATCCCTGGAGCGGGTGCGCGGGCTGCCGGAGCTGCTCTTCCGGCCGGACACCGCCGGGGTGCGGGACACCGGCTGGCCGAGGGTGGCGGACCTGGTCACCGCGAACAAGCGGCTGCTGGTGTTCTCCGACAAGCCCGGCAAGGAGGGCCTGGGGGTGATGTACGACAAGGAGTGGACCGTGCAGAACTACTGGAGTCTGGGCGACCTGGGCAACGACCTGGCCTGCACGAGCCGATGGTCGGACGTGCCGCTGAACCGGATCGAGCCGGGCTTTCGTCGGTTGTTCGTGATGAGTCACTTCCGCAATGTGCCGACGATCGGGACGGCCGCCCTGGACAACGGGACCAAGCTGCGTGATCGCATCGCACAACAGTGCGGGACGGCCGCGGGCCGGAGTCCGAACTTCGTCGCCGTGGACTTCCATCGGCAGTCCGACGGGAGCGGGCGTTCGCCGGCATCGATCGTCGCGGAGCTGAACGCGGGCTGAGCGGTCCGGCGGGTCGGGGCCGTACGGGTGACCGGGCCGGGCCGCACGCCCGGGCCCGACCCGCACGAATGGGCGAGCGGGGGCGGAGGGGCGGGCCGAAGCGCACGGGCTCCGACGGCGGCGTTGACCGGCGACACGAGGGTGCCGGTCGAACCGCCGTCGGAACGCTCCGTCGGGACCCCCGAGGCGTTCCGTCGCGGCGCCCCCGGTCGGACCGCCCGGCGCGGGCGGTCCGACCATCGCATCCGACCGGGTGGTCCTCAGGCGCGCTTGGCGGTGCGAGCGCTCGTCGTGCGCTTGGCCCCGGTCGTCTTGCGGCCGGGCGTGCTGCGCGTGGTGGGCTTGGCGGTGGTCTTCTTGGCGGTGGTCTTCTTCGCCGCCGCCGTCGCGGTGGTCTTCTTCGCGGTGGTCTTCTTGGCGGTGGTCTTCTTCGCCGCGGTCGTCTTGGCGGCCGTGGTCTTCGCGGCCGCCCTGGGGGTGGCCTTCTTCGCCGTGGTCTTGCGGGCCGGGGCGGCGGTCTTGGCCGCGGTGGCCCGCGTGGTCGCCTTCTTGGCCGTCTTCTTGGCGGTGGCCTTCTTCGCGGTCGTCTTCTTGGCCGCGGCCTTCTTGCCCGCGACGGTGGTACCACCGGTCACCGTGCCCGGCGAGGCCTTCTTGATCGCGGTCTCGCCCCGGGTGAGCTTCTTGGTGCCGCCGGTGAGGTCCTTGAAGCCCTGGCCGGGGCGGAAGCGCGGCACGGAGGTCTTCTTGACCCGAACCCGTTCGCCCGTCTGGGGGTTACGGGCGTACCGGGCGGCGCGCTCGACCTTCTCGAACGAGCCGAAGCCGGTGACCGAGACCCGGTCCCCGGCGACGACCGAACGGATGATGGTGTCCAGGACCGCGTCGACCGCTTCCTCGGCCGCAGCCCGGCCGCCGAGCTTGTCGGCGATGGCTTCGACGAGTTGTGCCTTGTTCATGAGACGCCTTTCGTGGTGCGGGGGTACCGATCGCTTTCGATCGGCCGGACCATCCGACCGATCGGGTCGAACGCCGTTGCGCCAGTACCCATTTCCATGACTGTAACTCTCCGTCACACGGGGGGCATTTCGAACCGCAGCAAAGTGGTGCTCGAAACACCCCCTTGGATCAACGACGAGGGCCCGTGCGGAGATCCGCGCAACGCTCCACAAATCCTGGTGCCCGGTCCCGATGTTGATCGAGCGAGGGGCGGTTTCCCCTTGTGGCACAAGGCCCGAGGCGGTGCGGACCGGTCGTGATCCCGACCCGGCGGCGGCCTTCGGGGGGTGCGGTAATCGGGAAATACGCGCCGACTCGCGCATCCGCCGAACGGATTTCGCACATTCGGCGTGGCAACGGCCGTTCGTGGCCCTGATCCGCGCTCCGAGCCGCCGGCAACTCACCGAATCCGACCCACAATCGATCGTCCGCGTCCCGCGTCCTCCGGAACCGCCGGGCAACCCTCGAATCGGCCGTCGCCGGACCTTCCTCGACCGCCCGAAAGGGCCTTTGACGTGCACCGATACCGGTCCGCCGGATATCTTGCCGGACCGCCGGAAGGCGCGCTTCGATGCCCGGCGGGCGAATCGACCACCCCGGCCGGATTCCGCACCGCTCGGTGGGCCGCGCACGCCCGCCCGGCAGGGCTTTTCGGCTCCCCCGGGGTCGCCTAGACCCCTTCCGGCCGCTGACCCGGCCAGTCCAGTTTCAGGCGTTGCAGCTTCGGCAGTTGGGCGACCACGAGGTCGTACGAGTCCTCGATCAGGTCCCGCACCAGCGTCTCCGGCAGCGAGCCGTCCAGGGTCACGGTGTTCCAGTGCCGCTTGTTCAGGTGGTAGCCGGCCTCGATCGCCGAATGCTCGGCACGCAGCCGGATCGCGAGTTCCGGGTCGCACTTCAGGCTCACCCGCAACGGCTCCGGGTCGGTCAGCACCGAGAACGCGAAGATCTTGCCGCCCACCTTGAACGTGGACAGGTCGGGACTGCGCCCGAACGGAAACTCCTCCACGGCCCCGTTGAACCCGAGGCACATCCCCCGGAGCCGTTCCGCGCCCATCATCGGCAACCCCTGCTTGTCGACCATCCCGCCAGTATGGCGCCCGTCCACCGCACTAAAGTGCGACCGCGACGGGCCCGAGCGGGGCCCATCCGCCGAGGAGGAGGACCATGACGAACCCGCTGATCGCCGCCGTGGGCGATCGGGAACCGCAGATCGACCCCGGCGCGTTCGTGGCCCTGAACGCGACGGTGATCGGTGCCGTCACCCTCGCCGTCGGCGCGAGCGTCTGGTACGGCGCGGTGCTGCGCGGCGACGCCGAATCGATCGTGGTGGGCCCGGACACCAACATCCAGGACAACTGCACCGTGCACAGCGACCCGGAGTTCCCGACCGTGATCGGCGCCCGCGTGTCCGTCGGCCACAACGCGGTGCTGCACGGCTGCACGATCGAGGACGACGTCCTGGTCGGGATGAACTCCACCGTCCTCAACGGCGCGCACGTCGGCGCGGGCGCCCTGGTCGCCGCCGGCGCCGTGGTCCCTCAGGGCATGCGGGTGCCGCCCGGCGTGCTGGTGGCGGGCGTACCGGCCAAAATCAAGCGCGAACTCACCGAGGACGAGCGCGCCGGCATCAAGGTCAACGGTGCCGGATACCGATTCCTGGCCCAAGCCCACGGCGAGATCACCCCGCGCTGACGTCCGTTCCGGTCCGCCGACGTCCGTTCCCGCTCCGCCGAACCCCGCCGGGTTCGGCGGAGTTCGCGCGTCGGCACGCGCGCCGCGTCCCGGTGTTGCGCGGACCCGTGTCGCGGAACACCGCATCCAACCCCACCGCCGGCCGGCGCGCAAGGGCGCCCCGGCCGGCGGTGGTCGGCGCGCCGCCGGAACCCGAGGTCCCGGGCGTCCGTCCTCCGGATCCTCGATCCGGGTCGAGCGCCGCGCCCGACACCCCCATGCCTCACCGCCGCCGTCGCCGAACCGACCCGGCCGCGCGCCGGCCCATCCGGCCCTCTTCGCGGCTTTCGCCCGTGCTTCGGTGCCGGCTTGAATTCGGCCTCCCACCAGGCAATTTGTCCCAGCCATACGTGACCGTATGGATGCGGAGAGTGGGGTGCGAATCATCACCAAGCACCGCATCAAAGACTTCTGTTCATCCATAACCGGAACCGGGCCTTCGACTTGACGCCGGTACGACGAGCCCATGATCGTGTTCCGGCCGCCGGTGTTCCGCGAAGGACTCTCGACGGAGCCGGCCGGACAACCCTCATGCGGAAGGGCTACCGATGGGCCGATTTTGGAATCTCAAGACGCAGAACTCATCCGACAAAATCTCGCGGCCGTCGCCCCCCAGGCCGCAGATGTCACGTCCCACTTCTACGCTCTCCTGTTCCTGCGGCAACCCGCGCTGCGCGACCTGTTCCCCCCGGCGATGGACGTCCAGCGCGACCGTCTGCTGCACGCACTGATCCGCATCGTCGGCGACCTGGAGAACGCTCCGGCACTGAGCGGATTCCTCGGCCAACTCGGTCGTGACCATCGCAAGTTCGATGTCATCGCCGAGCACTACGACCTGGTCGGCGAGTGCCTGGTCGCCGCGCTCGCGCGATTCAGCGGCGACACCTGGAACGACGCCGTGCAGTCCGCCTGGGTGCGCGCGTACGGCGCCGCGGCGGGCATCATGATCGGCGCGGCCGACGAGGATGCCCGGACCAACCCCCCACACTGGGCCGCGGAGATCGTCGCACACGAGAAGCCCGCCGACGACATCGCCGTGGTCACGGTGCGTCCGGACGTACCGTTTCCCTACCGGGCGGGCCAGTACACGTTCCTGGAAACCCCGTGGTGGCCACGGGTATGGCGGGCGTACTCGATCGCCAACGCGCCCGACCCGCAGGGCCTGCTCACCTTCCACGTGCGCTCGGTGCCGGCGGGTTGGGTGAGCAACGCCCTGGTACACAAGGCGAAACCGGGCGATCGGATCAAACTGGGCGCCGCCATGGGCGAGATGGTCGTCGACCACCTGGCACCCAACCCGGTGTTGTGCGTGGCGGGCGGTACGGGACTGGCGCCGCTGAAGGCCATGGTCGAGGAAATGGCCTACTACGGCACCGATCGTTTCGTCGACCTGTTCTACGGCGCCAGCGCGCACAGCGGCCTGTACGGGCTCGAAGACCTGCTGCGGCTGTCCCAGCGGGTGTCCTGGCTGCGGGTGCGGCCCGCGCTCGACGACCTGACCTTGGCGGGGATCAGCGGAGGGGTCTCCGACGTGGTCAAGGAATACGGGCCTCGCTACGACTGCGACGCGTACCTGAGCGGGCCGCCCGCGATGGTGCTGGACAGTGCGCGCGTGTTGCGCAGGCTCGGCCTGAGCCGCAGACAGATCCACCACGACCCGGTCGTCGGGGCGTACGCCACCGACGTCGCGGCCGAGTCGGCCACCCCGGTCGGCGCGGAGGTGCCGGGCTGATCCTTCGGCCGCCGACGCCCACGCGTACCCCACCAGATCCGAAACAGGCTCCCGCGACCCCGTGGTCGCACCGAGCCGGTTCCCAGGAGAACCTTGACCGAGCAGAGCATCACCCGGCTCCGCGGTGATCAGCCGTCGTGCCCCGAACCGCGCCACGAGGTACCCGCCCCGCCCGCCCCACCCGCCCAGCCCGCGCGTCCGCACGGCACCGTGGATCTCGCGCAGGCCCTCTCGTTCCTGGACCGCTTCCATCAGGAGAGCAACTCGCCCACCGATCCCGAGGCCCGCCGGCGAGAGATCGCCGAGCAGATCCGCGAGACCGGCACCTACACCCACACCTCGGCCGAACTCACCTGGGGCGCCCGGGTCGCCTGGCGCAACTCGGCCCGCTGCATCGGCCGGTTGTACTGGAACAGCCTGTCCGTGCGCGACCGCCGGCACGTCAGTCGCCCGGACGAGGTGGCCGCCCAGTGCGCGGGGCACCTGCGCGAGACCTGGCGCGGCGGCCGGATCCGGCCCACGATCACCGTCTTCGCGCCCGACACCCCCACCGGGCCGAAGGTGCGGATCTGGAACGAGCAGCTCATCCGCTACGCCGGCTACCGCCGGGCGGACGGCAGCCTCGTGGGCGACGGCCGCAACCTGGGCATCACCGAACTCGCGTGCGAACTCGGCTGGCACGGGGCCGGCACCGACTTCGACCCACTACCGCTGATCGTCGAGGACGAGGGCGGCGGACTCCGCGCGTACGCACTGCCCTCGGACGCGATCCGCGAGGTGGAATTGTCCCACCCCGAGCACCCCGGGTTCGCCGCGCTGGGCCTGCGCTGGCACGCGATCCCGGCGATCTCCAACATGCGCCTGGAGATCGGCGGCGTCTCCTACAGCGCGGCGCCGTTCAACGGCTGGTACATGGGCACCGAGATCGGTGCCCGCAACCTGGTCGACGCGGATCGCTACGACATGCTCCCGGCGATCGCCGCGCTGTTCGGCCTGGACACCTCCAGCGAGCGCACGCTGTGGCGGGACCGTGCCTTGATCGAGCTCAACCGTTCCGTGCTGCACTCGTTCGACGCGGCCGGGGCGACCATCACCGACCACCACACCGAGTCCGACCGCTTCCTGCGTCACGTGCAACGCGAGGCGGAGGCGGGCCGCACGTGTCCGGCGGACTGGAGTTGGATCGTGCCGCCCGTCTCCGGCGGCCTGACGCCGGTCTATCACCGCTACTACGACGACTACGACGAGACCACCCATAGCCCGGCCTTCCTGCTCGACGAGGCGGCCGCCGGCCGCTCGGCGGGCCGGCACCCCTGACCCGCCCGCCGATCGGGCGATCGAGTGAATCCGGCGGACCGGGCGCATCCCGCCCGGTCCGCCGGAGCCGGGAGCACAGGGCCCGGTCCGCCCCGGGCGCCCGCCACTTGGGTGTTTCGCCGATGTCGGGGCGGGAAATCTCGGGGGCCGCGGTCGCGATGAGGCTCCGGCCGACGCGTCCCCCACGGCGCGTCGTGGCATCAGGTGAAGGAATGGATCGATGGCAACAGGCAAAGTGAAGTGGTTCAATGCGGATAAGGGCTTCGGCTTCATCGAGCAGGACGACGGCAGCCCGGACGTATTCGTACACTTCTCGGCCATCCAGAGCACCGGCTTCCGGCAGTTGGAGGAGAACGACCGGGTCGAGTTCGACGTCACCCAGGGCCCCAAGGGTCCCCAGGCGGAGAATGTCAGCGTCCTCAAGGGCTGACACGGCGCCAGTCGATCGGTCGACCACCGGGGCATCTTCGGGACCCTCGTCCCGAAGATGCCCCGGTTCACGTTCCGGGCCGCGGCGGCGCGGGTCGCCGCGGGCGGGTCCGACGCCGGTGCGGCAGGCGTGCGTTCAGCCGCGGGCGGGTGTGTCCCGGGTCGGGTCGCGGCGGTCCCGGCGGCGGACGATGGTGAGGCCGACGAAACCGGCGACGGTGAGTGCGGCGGTGAGCACCGAGAGGGACAACAACAGGTCGACCGTGCCCTGATGGTCGTTCCACGGGTACGACGGGACCGTTGCGCCGTCACCGAACTCGGTGGTGTCGACCATCGACTTCCGCACCCGTACGCCGAACCACACCGCGCCGGCGACCACCGCGGACAGTCCGCTCAGCCCGGCCGACACGAGCGGCGCGAGGTACCAGGCGCCGTGCGGACGCACCGGCACGGGCACCGGCGAGGGGGACGGCGGCTGCCACGCCGGGGGCGGCGGGGTCGGATACGACCGGCGGTTGATCATGGACCACATCCTGGGTCGGCGCCGGATCGGCCGGCCTGAGTACGCGTACTCGGATTCGCGTCGCGTTCACGCCCGGACGATAGGTTCTCCTGCGCACTTGCGTGATCACTCGGGGAAGGTCTCATCGGCATGTCGCGAAGATTGTCGCCGTCCGGCGGCGGACGCATCGAACTCGAGCACTTCCGGTGGTGCCCGTGCTGAGCGCGGCCGACGCCGATGTGAACCCCGCCGTGTTGTGGCCGGCCACCGCGATCACCGCGCTCCTGCTCACCCTCGGACTGGCCTGGGGCGCTCGGCGGTTGCTCGGGCTGCCGGTGGGCACGCGCCGCACACTCGCCGCGGGGCTGCTCGGACTCGTGGTGTCGTGGGCACTCGGCGGCAGCGTCCAACGGCACAATCCCGGCGTATTCATGACCATCACGCTCGGTGTGGCGCTGCTCGCCGCGATGACCTTCATCGTGGTGACCGAGGCGCTCGTCCCGAGCGGATCGTGGCCGGGCACGGTCGAGTTCGTCCGCGGACTGCGCCGCCGCTTCGCGCGCGGACGCCGCTACTCGCAGATCAGTCGGATCGCGGCCAGGCACGGACTCGGGCCCTACCTGCGCGGGCGCCGGGCCGATCGCACGAGCCGGCGGGCCGGCCTGGCCCGCTCGTTGCAGGAGGCGCTCCAGGACGGCGGGGTCACCTTCGTCAAGCTCGGCCAGGTGTTGTCCACCCGCCGCGACCTGCTGCCGGTCGAGTTCGTGGACGCGCTCGCGCTGCTCCAGCACCGCGTCGCGCCCGCGCCCTGGGCGGAGGTGGAGCGGGTTCTGACCGCCGAACTGGGCGCGCCGGTGACCGAGGTGTTCGCCGAGTTCGATCCCGAGCCGCTCGCGGCCGCGTCGATCGCCCAGGTCCATCGCGCCCGGCTGCGTTCCGGCGCGGAGGTGGTGGTCAAGGTGCAGCGCCCGGGGATCGGACCGATCGTCGAGCGGGATCTGGACATCCTGGCCCGGCTGGCGACGAGCCTGGACCGGCGCACCACATGGGGGCGCGCGCTGGGCCTGGTCGAGCTCGCCGACGGCTTCGCGGTGGCGCTGCGGGAGGAGTTGGACTTCCGGATCGAGGCGCGCAACACCGCCGCGGTGACCGCCGCCGGCGCCGGACGGCGCGACGCCCGGCTGATCCTGCCCGGACTGCATCCCGAGCTGAGCACCGCACGGGTGCTGGTGCTCGACCGGCTGGACGGCATACCGCTGGGCGACGCCATCGCGACGCTGGACGAGCGCGGGGTCGATCGGGGCGAGTTGGCCCGGATGTTGTTGGGCGAGTTGTTGCGGCAGCTCATGTTCGACGGGATCTTCCACGCCGACCCGCACCCGGGCAACATAATGTTGCTCGCCGACGGCCGGTTGGCGCTGCTCGACTTCGGCTCGGTGGGCCGGATCGACGCGCAACTGCGGGCCGGACTCCAGGAACTGCTGCTCGCGCTCGGCCGCGCCGATCCGGCCGCGATGTCCGACGCGCTGCTCCAGGTGGTGACCCGCCCGGCGGAGTTGGACGAGCAGCGGCTGCAACGCGCGCTGGGCCAGTTCATGGCCCGCCATCTCAGCGCGGGCCTGGCGCCGGATCTGGCCATGTTCACCGACCTGTTCCGGCTGGTGTCCGCGTTCGAGTTGACCGTGGCACCGGAGATCGCCGCCGTCTTCCGGTCGTTGGCCACCGTCGAGGGCACGCTGACCGGGATCGAACCTGGCTTCGACATCTTCGCCGAGGCGCGCGGCTACGCGACCAAGCACGTCACCGACCGCTTGGAGCCGGCCGGTCTGCGCGATGCCGCGGCCAGTGAACTGATGCATCTGCTACCGGTGTTGCGCCGCCTTCCGCGTCGCTTCGAGCGGGTGACGGGCGCGCTGGAGGAGGGTCGGCTGGGGGTCAACGTCCGGTTGTTGGCCGACGAACGCGACCGCCGCGTGCTCACGTCCATGCTGCATCGGACGCTGCTGACGGTGCTCGGCGCGACGGCCGGGATCATGGCCGTGCTGCTGCTGGGCACCGAGGGCGGGCCGCGGGTGGGCGACAGCGTGGGCCTGTACCAACTGTTCGGCTACAACCTGCTGGTGGTGAGCTGCGTCCTGGTCCTGCGCGTGTTGTTCGGCATCTTCCGGGCGGAACGCGCGGACGCGCGAACATGACGTCGGGGCCGGTGGCGGGCTCCGACACGGAAGTCGGCTACCTTCCGCCCGCGGTCGGAGACGCTCGGGTAGCTTGACCGTTTCATGATCGTTTCGTTCGGCGTCATGCCGTCCCACACCACTCGGCCACCCCAGGGGGACCCTCGATGAAGCGTTGGCCCGCAGCCCTCGTCCTCGCGTTCGGCATCACCATAGGCGCCGGCGGCGCCCAGACCGCGGTCGCCGCCACGTCGCACGCTCCCGCGTGCGTGGCCGACGCCTCGCCCGGACACACCCGCCGACACCTGCCGGACGCGGAGATCTTCGTCACCGACAACACCGCGGTGATCAGCGACCCGAACGATCCCCGGCTGGACACCCCCTTGAACCGGTTCGCGTGCGAGGTGCGGGCGATCGTCCGCGCACATGGCGCCGACCCGGAGAAGTCCTCGCTGCTCGACGGCGTGTTCTGGTCCGGCGACCTGCAGAGCACCACCTACGAGCGCTCGCGCGAGTTCGACGTCGACGACATCGACGCCGCGCGGCTCCACCACATCGCCGACGTGCTGCGCAAGCGCTACGCGCAGGAGTCGGTGCTGACGTTCGAGTACCTGCGCGCCGACTCGCCGCGTGCGGACGCGATCGAGGTCGAGGTGCCGGGCGTGACCGTACAGCGCCTGCACGACGGGCTGGCCGCCGACCCCGAGGCGCGCGACCGCCTGTTCGGCGGCTCGGTCACCGTGCGCGGCGGCAAACTGATCCTGGTCGCGGACCGCGCGGACACCGACCTGGTCCGCCGCTTCGTCGGCACCCTGGGTGGCGACTGGTCCAAGGCCACGATCCACCACGGCGATCGCGAGTTCGTCGGGTAGCCGGGTCGGTCGGGTCGGGGTCGGGGTCGGAACGGGCCAACGGCTCCGGAACATCGAAACCATGCCCGACGCGCAGGCCGCCGCGGCGGCGGCCTGCGCGTCGGGAAGCCCTGCCGGCGAGGTGATCCGTCTTGCCCGGCGATCCGGCCGCTGCTTTCTTCGAGGATCGAACTGCCTTGATTGTGACGGGATTTGCTCAGGCGGTGCCGACCCGCCGGCCGGGCCGGGAGACGGGGCCCGATTCTTGGTGTTTTCGATCTTTCACGGTAATGATTCGGCTATGTCACGCACCTTTGAGGATCTGTTGGCCGAGGCCGAGTCGGCCTCCGTGGAAGGCTGGGACTTCTCCTGGCTCGACGGGCGGGCCACCGAAGCGCGCCCCTCGTGGGGTTACCAGCGACTGATGGGCGAGCGGCTGGGGGGCGTGGCGGCGGCGCTGGACATCCAGACCGGCGGCGGCGAGGTGCTCGCCGGGGCGCCCAAGTTGCCGACGACGATGGTCGCCACCGAGTCCTGGCCGCCGAACCTGGCCAAGGCCACCCGGTTGTTGCACCCGCTCGGCGCGGTCGTGGTCGCCGATCCGGACGAGCCACCGCTGCCGTTCGCCGACGCCGCGTTCGACCTGGTCACCAGTCGGCATCCGGCCACGGTGTGGTGGGCCGAGATCGCCCGCGTGCTGCGCCCCGGCGGCACGTACCTCGCCCAACACGTCGGTCCCGCGTCGGTGTTCGAGCTGGTCGAGTACTTCCTCGGGCCGCAGCCCGAGGCCCGCGAACATCGGCACCCCGACACCGAGAGCGCCGACGCGCGGGCGGTCGGGCTGGAGATCGTGGATCTGCGCTCGGAGCGGTTGCGGATGGAGTTCTTCGACATCGGCGCGGTGGTCTACTTCCTGCGCAAGGTGATCTGGATGGTGCCCGGCTTCACCGTGGACGCCCACCGGGACCGGCTCCGTGACCTGCACGAACTCATCGAACGGGACGGCCCGTTCGTCGCCCACTCGGCGCGGTTTCTGATCGAGGCGCGTCGGACCGGCTGAGTGGATCCCAGGTGGTCGGAGTCGGTCGCGGCCGGTCGGAGCCGAACCGACCGGCCGATCGGAGCCGGACGGCGGACGGGCCCGGCTGGGTCGGACCCGTCCGCGGACGGCCGCCGGTGGGTCAGGCGAGCGCGACCAGGTCCAGGTAGTCCGTGCTCCACAGGTCCTCGGCGGCGTCCGGGAGCAGCAGCACCCGATCCGGGCGCAGCGCCTCGATCGCGCCCCGGTCGTGGGTGACCATCACGATCGCGCCGGGATAGGTGCCGACCGCCGCGAGCACCTCGTCCCTGGAGGCCGGGTCGAGGTTGTTGGTGGGCTCGTCGAGCAGCAGCACGTTGGCGCCCGAGTGGACCAGGCCGGCCAACGCGAGCCGGGTCTTCTCGCCGCCGGAGAGCACCTCGGCCCGCTTGTCCGCGTCGTCCCCGGTGAACAGGAACCCGCCCAGCACCTGCCGTACTTCACCGTCGCTCAGGTGCGGGGCCGCCGCTGCCAGGTTGTCGCGGACCGAACGGGAGAGGTCCAGGGTGTCGTGTTCCTGGGCGAAGTAGCCCAGGCGCAGCCCGGTGCCGGCCACCACGCGCCCCCCGTCCGGCGTCTCGTGCCCGGCGAGGACGCGCAGCAGGGTGGTCTTGCCGGCACCGTTGAGGCCGAGTACGACCAGCCGGCTGCCTCGGTCGACGGCCAGGTCGACGCCGGTCAACACGCGGTGGTCGCCGTAGGACTTGGTCAGGCTGATCGCGCCCAGCGGAATGCGCCCGCAGGGGGCCGGTTCGGGCAGCCGGATGCGGGCATGCCGGTCGGCGTGCCGGGCCGGTTCCAGGTCGGCCAACATCCGGTCCGCGCGGCGGGCCATGTTGCGCGCGGCCACCGCGGTCGCGACGTTGGCGCGCATCCGGTCCGCCTGGGCGTGCAGGGACGCGGCCTTGCGTTCGGCGTTGGCCCGCTCGCGGGTCCGCCGGCGTTCGTCCGCGGCGCGCTGCGCGAGATGGCCGGACCACCCGGTGTTGTGCACATCGAGTGCGGCGCGCTGCGGGTCGAGGTGGAAGACCCGGTTGACGGTGGCGGCAAGCAACGAAGTGTCGTGGCTGATCAGCACCAGACCGCCCCGGTGGGCGAGCAGAAAGCCGCGCAGCCAGTCGATCGAGTCGGCGTCGAGGTGGTTGGTCGGCTCGTCCAGGAGCAGCGTGCCGTGGTCGGCGAACAGGATGCGGGCCAGTTCGACGCGGCGCCGTTGGCCGCCGGAGAGCGTGCCGACGGGTTGGTCCAACACCCGTTCCGGCAGGCCGAGGCCGGCCGCGACCCGGGCCGCCTCGGCCTCGCCCGCGTACCCGCCGCGCGCCTGGAATTCCGCCTCGGCCCGAACGTAGGCGCGCATCGCCCGCTCCAACGCGGCCGGGCCGACCGCGTCGGCCGGCGCGGTCTCGGCCGCCCGCAACGCGCGGTCCGCCCGGTCCAGGCCGCGTGCGGATCGGATCCGGTCGGTGACGGTGACCGTCCGGTCGGCCGCGCGGGAGTCCTGGGGCAGGTGGCCGAGCGAGCCGGTACGGGTGACGGTTCCGGCGGCCGGCCGGACCCTGCCGGCCACGGTGTCCAGCAGGGTGGTCTTGCCCGCGCCATTGCGGCCGACCAGGCCGATCCGGTCGCCGGGGGCGATGTGGAAGTTGACGTCGGACAGCAGCAGGCGGGCGCCGACGCGTACGTCGACACCGCGAAGGGTGATCATGAATTACGCTCCGAGATGGCAAGAGGACACACGGGTGACGTGTAAGCGGGTCCTCTTGCTAGGACAGTCGGGGCGTAGACATGGGGGTCAGGCTAACAACCCACGCCCGGTGGCTGTCCAAGCCTTTTTGATCGCGTACGGAGGCGGGCGCTTCGTGTACCGGGCCGACGAGCGGGCCGTGCCGGTCGGGCCCGGCGTACGGGTCCGGGCGGGTGACAGGGCGTAGCCCGGGGGCGGTCTCCGCGTTGAGCAGGGTATGACGCACACTCGACGCATTCTGGCCGGCATTCTGCTGACCGCGGGGGCCGCCGCGCTCGCCGCGCCGGTCGCGAACGCCGCACCCGGTACGGACATCGCCCTGAACACCCCGCACCACACGCCGCCGGCGACCGACGGCGCCGACGCGGCCCTCGACGCCACGGTGTCCTCGCTGATGGGCGGCCTCAAGCACTGACACCGGCCCCGGCCCCGACCCGGACCCGGACCCGCGAGCCGGACGGCGGCGGACGTTTCCCGACGGGAGGCGACCGCCGCCCGGCACCGACGTGGGCACGGAACGTGTCGGACGCGACGGTCCGGCCTTCGGCCGGATCAGGCCGATCTGCTGCTCGACGCCCTGATCGCCGAGGGCCCGGCGGCCGACCTGCGCGCGGGCTACGCGGATCCGTTCTCCGCCGCGCTGCATTGCAGGGTGATCGGCGTCCCGTTCGCGGACCGGCGGCGACTGATGGCGGGCCTGGGCATCGCGTTCGTGACCAGTCCGCGGGTCTTCGAGGGAGTGGGCGCTAACCGGCGCAAGGATCACGCGTACATGCGCGCCCGGCTGAACGCGCCCGCCGCCGAACAGAGCGGACTGCCACTTGATCGGCCTCGGCCCGGCCGACGTGCCGCCCCGCACGTCGGCCGGGTCCGGGATCCGCGGCGCGGGGGTGGGCCGACGGGAGCGTGTCGGCCCACCCCTGCCGTCAGCGGAGCGCGGGGACCACCGACGCGGCGGCCGGACTGGCGGGCTTGGCGGACTTGCCACCGGTGCCTGCCGACGTGGATGGCCGGCGGGTGCCGGTCGAGGTCGCCGTGGAGGTCGAGGTGGAGGTCGACGACGCGCTCGCGCTCGGGCCGGTGACGCCGGCACTGCCCGTGGACCCGCTCGGAGTCGCCTTCTTGCCTCGCTCGGGCAGCGGCGGCGGGGTCGCGGTGGGCGCGTCCCGGTCCCCGGCGCTGCCGGGCGGTCGGGCGACGGCGAGGTCCGGCCGGGTCGGGTCGGTGATCACGAACGTCTTCACCGGCTGCTTGGCCTTCTTCACCGTCGTGGGCTTGGATCCGGTCCGCTTCCAGGAGGCGTCGGCGGTATCGAGACGTACGTGGGCGGCGTCCTTCTCCGGCCCGGCCAACGGATTCCCGCAGTTGCACTTGACCACCGGCTGCCCGAGCTCGTCGATCAGCACCGCGGTACCGGCTTGGAGGATCGCGTCGAAGGCCACCAGCGCCCCGTTCTTGAGCGTGTGATTACGCACGAGGGTGTCGGTGCGCAGCACGACCGGGGTGAGCCGCGTCACGAACGCGCGGATGGCGGGTGTGCCGGCGACCTTGAGCACCTTCATCCACCGGGTCGCGGGCACCAGGTTGGCGGCCAGGCCGAGGAATTGGATCAACTGCTCCTTGTCGCAGATCCGCGCCTTGTTGGAGCCGCCGAACAGACCGGGGGTGTCGCCGGACAGCTTGGCGGCGGACACCTTGGGACGCAGACCGAGCGCGTCCAGCCCGAAGTTGACCGAGAAGAACGGATCGGCGCCCAGGTCGCCCGCCACGACCCCGACCACCTTCGACACCTTCGCGTCCGCACAACCGGACGCGGCACCGAGCAGCAGCGCACACGCGGTGAACACGGCGACCAGCGCGGCGTACCAGGGGCGACGGCGAACCCGTCCATCGACGCCTCCGGTTCGCCTTCGCGCAGGCGGTGGCCAAGCCTCCATCGCATCCCCCCGAAACGACGGCGCGGAACCTCCCGGTCCGCCCTCACCTTCATGATGCGACAAATCGCCCCGTGCGGTGGGCCAATTCCCCATCTTTCACAACCCGACCGCACCACGCGCGCGGCGAGCCGGCGGGGGCGGACGGTCCGGGGCGGGCGAAGGCGACGGGGGCGGGTGGTCCGAGCGAAGGAGCTTATGGGAGCGGGGAGTTAGGGGTTGCCGCGGCAACTGGCGCGGGCTGAGCGAGGAGCCGAACGCCCGGGTCGACGGGCGGTTGGGGGCGAGGCCCGGGATTCGACCGCCCACGGGAGCCGGGGCGTGGCGAACGCGGCGGGCCGGGTGGGCCGGACGAAAGAACGCCTGGGGGTGGGGAGTTGCGCCGCGCAGCGATGCGCAGCGGTGGCGCGCGGGCTGGACGGAGGCCCGGATGCGCGGGTCGGTGGGGCGATGGGGTGGAGCCCGGGGTTCAGCCCCGGACGAGCGCGGCGATCACTTCCGGGATCGGGGTCGGGCCCTCGACCAGGTCCAACGTGCGGCCGGCTGTGGCCGGTTCGTCCAGGAGTGCCGCCAGGACCGCGGCGACGTCGTCGCGGGTGACCGCGCCGCGGTCGGTGTGCTCGGCGAGGGTGACCAGGCCGGTGCCCGGGTCGTCGGTGAGACGTCCCGGGCGCAGGATCGTCCAGTCCAGATTCGCGCGGGACCGCACGTCCGCGTCCGCCGCGCCCTTGGCGCGCAGGTAGGCCGCGAATACCTCGTCCGTGCCGGCCGGCGGTTCGCGGTCCGCGCCCATCGCCGACACGACCACGAACCGCCGCACGCCCGCCTGTTCGGCCGCGTCCGCACACAGGGTCGCCGCGCCTCGATCCACGCTGTCCTTGCGGGCGATCCCGCTGCCGGGCCCCGCCCCCGCCGCGAACACCACGGCATCGGCGCCGGTCAGGTGCCCGGCGACCGCCGCCACGGTGGCCGTCTCGAGATCGCAGACGATGGGTCGGATGCCGCGTTCGACCAGGTCGGATTGTTGCGCCGGGTTGCGGATGAGCCCCGCCGCCTCGTCGCCGCGCTCGGCGAGCAACGCCCCCAGCCGCAGACCGATTCGACCGTGTCCACCCGCGATGACAATGCGCATGTGGATCATGCTAGGCCCGTCCGAGGGGCCTTCGTGGATCAGGACACGCCCGCCAGGCGCAGCAGTGCGGTGCCGGCGATCGCCGCGAGCACCACCACCGGGAACGGCGCGCGGCGGATCGCCAGGATGCCCGCGACCAGGACGCCGGCCGGGCGGGACCAGCCGGCGAAGTCCTGCGTCTCGGTGAGGGTGCCGGTGGTGGTCAGGGCGATCAGGAGGACGGCGGCGGCCATCGCGAGCAGGCGGTGGGTGTGGTCGGGGAGGTGCAGGCGGTCTCGGCTGAGCGGGCCGACCAGGCGGAAGGCGTAGGTGCCGTGGACGCGCCGCCGGCGCCTCGGCCGTCGAGGAGCCGGACGCCGGCCGGCCATCGGCGATCCCGGGAGGCCCGGGACCGCCGACAACCGGGTGGATACGCCGACCGGCCGGCAGGACTCAGGCAGCGGCGGCCGGGTAGGGCCACGGATTCGCGACGCACAGCTTGCCGTTGTCCGCCTCGCGGCTCTTGGTCTGCTGCATCATCACCGGCGCCAGGCCGCCCGGCCCGCATCGGGTGTTGTGCTGGTGCCCCAGGCGGTGCCCGACCTCGTGATTGATCAGCATCTGCCGATAGCCGAGGATGTCGTCGCCGTACGCGGTCGAACCCTGGGCCCAGCGCCAGCCGTTGATCATCACCCACGGCGTGCCGGTCGCGTTGCACGACACATTGGACACGCTGGTGTCGCCGACGATCGGCGAACAGATCCGGTGCAGGGTGCCCGGACTGGACAGGCGCACCACGAACGACACGTCCGCGCCGTCGGTACGGTCGAACACCCTCCCGTCCCGCGCCCAACCGCGCGGATCATTGAGGGTCTGCTGAACGATCGCGACGAACAGCGCATGGTCCAGCGCGAGGCCCTCCTCGATCTCCACCCGATAGTCGACCCGCTTCGCCCCGGCCGGGCCGGAGTTCTTGCCCGGCTCGGTGACGAACCTTCCGCCGAGCCGCAGCGTCGACTCCAGCGGAAAGCGCAGGCCGGCCCCAGCGAGGGGGTCCGGTGACGCGGACGCCCGCACCGGCAGGTCCCGCTGGGCCGACGGCTGCTCCGGCGCCGGGACCGCCGCCGGCCCACCACTCGGCACCGGCGCCGGGGTGGCGCCGACGTCGACGGTCGACGCACCACCGCCACCGGAGAACCCGGGCAGCGCGGTGAGCAGGAACAGTACGGCGGCCACCGCGCCCACCCCGAACAACACCCGTCGCACGCCGCGCGGACGTGGACCCGAGTGGCTCCGGGCGTGGGCCCGGGCGCGGCCACGGTTTCGGGCGGCGCGACGCGGCTTGGCACGACGTCCGGTGCCGCGCCCGCTCACCCGGTACCCGTGCCGGCGTCCAGGAGCCGCCGGGCGACCGGTTCCCAGGCCGCGTTCCGGGCCATCGCCGCACCCTGGTCGTCGGCCAGCGGCATCCTGCCCTTGACGGCCTCCGTGCGCGTACCGTCCAGCGGCCCGTTGGCCCAGAGCAGTCGCAGCACGGTCGGGCCGATCGGCAACAGCACCGCTTGCCCCCGGAAGACGCCGTCCGGGGTGCGCAGGCTCTCCGAGGCCATCCACGTGCCGTTGCGCTCCGGTTGCAGGCATTTGATGGAATGCGTGATTCCGTGTTCGTCCGTGCGCTCGGCCGGGGTCGGGCCGTCGGATCGGCACTCCGGCAGCGTGCCGGGTCGCAGTGACACGGACACCACCCCGGTCGGTCCGTTGCCCTCGTTCATGGTCATCTCGGCCGAGACCCCGGTTTCCGGGACGTACCCGGTCCGGACCGTCGATCCCGTCCCGCCCGGCACCAAGGCGGTGAGTACGTCGCCGAGATCGCGGGCGATCGCCTGGCGAACGGCGTCCACCCGGCCGTCGGGCGACGGGCTCGGCCGGGGGGCGGCCGGCGACGCCGGTACGGCCGTGCGCTCGGACTTCGGGCCGGCCCGGTCCAGGGCGACCGCGGCGGCCCCTCCGATCGCCACCACCGCGGCCATCGAGGCCACGATGCCGGCGCCGGCGCGCATCAGCACGCGCCGTCGGCCCCGGGAGGCCGCGCGGGCCACCACGTCGGCCATCGGGCGGTTGCCCTGGTGGGCCAGTTCGTCGTGGAGCTGCCGGCGAAAGGCACGTTCCAGATCGGGGTCGAAGCCCGGTTCGAGGTCGGGTTCGAGGCCCCCGGCGAGGTCGGGTTCGAGATCGGCGCCGAGCGAGGTGCCGGGTGTGGCGCCGGGTATGGGTGCTGCCTTGTCCGGTGTCATGGTCACCTCCTCTGCTGATCGGTCATCGTTCATCGGTCGGCTCCATCGGGTGCCTTCGATGCAGACGCATGTCGTCGATACCTGTTCCGCGATACGTGTCTCGGGTGCGTGTCTCGCGTGTGTCTTCGGTGCGTGACCCGGGTGCATGACCGGGGTGCGTGTCTTCGGTGCGTGTCTTCGGTGTGCATGACTTCCGTGCGTGTCCTCGACGGACGGCTGCCGCGCGCGTCCCGGACGCGGGTCGTCCGCGGACGTGTGCGACGGCCGCCCTCGGGCCCCGCCGGCCGACTCAACCGACCAGCGGATTGACCGCGAGCGTGCCGCGCAGTCGGGCCAGTGCGCGCGGGCCCGCGCTCTTGACCGCGGAGGCGGACATGCCGAGCATCTCGGCGACCGCCTCCACGCTGTGGTCCTCCCAGTAGCGCAGGACCACCACCGCCCGATCACGCGGTGACAGCCGCATCAGTGCGTCGATCAGCGTGAGCCGAACGTCCGGGAGATCGACGTCGGCCGCCTCGTCGGGTCGGCGCTCCAAGGCCTGCGCGTCGATGCCGGGAACCTCGGTCGAGCTCCGGCGGCGTCGGCGATCCAGGTATGCGTTCAAGAGAACACGTTTCGCGTACGCGTGCGGTTGGTTGGTGTGTTCTATCCGACGCCAGGCCAGGTACAGCTTCTCCAAGGCGATCTGGGTGAGGTCCTCGGCGAGATGCCAGTCACCGCACAGCAGATACGCCGTCTGACACAGGCGGTGCGCCGAGGTCCGGGCGAACTCGGTGAACCCTTCGCGACCCTGTGGGCCCATCCCGACCTCCTTTCCTGCCGCCTCCGTCCCTGATCCATACGCAGCCGGGGGGTGCGGAGGATGCACGTGTTCTGCGTCACAATGGGCAACGGCCCGCTCCTCGCCGGGCCGACGGCTCGCCTCGACGCCGGTCACCGGACGCCGGCGGCCCCGCCCGTGACGTAGCTCGGAGGCTCGGAACGTGCCACGAACCCCGCCGCGTACGACCCATCCGGCGCCGGGCGACCTGCCGTTCGTCGTGCACGAGTGGTTCGGGAACTCCGGAGACCCCTGGTTCTTCGCCCTGGTGCGCTTACGCGGTGCCGCGCCGAAAGTGCGCGATCTGCGCGAGCTGGTCCGGGACCGCTGGGGGTCCGTGCCGCGGCTGCGGTTGCGCGCGGGCGCGGTCGTACCGGGGCGCCGGCGCGGACGACCGCGTTGGTTCGTCTCCGAGGACTTCGAACCGGACCGGTACGTGGTCGCCGCGCCGGTCGTGCCCGGCCCGAACGCGCTGCGCGAGCGCGTCGGGCAATTGCTCGCCGAGGGCATCCCGCCCACTCGCGCCACATGGCGGATGTACCTGCTGTCCGGGCACGAGCACGACGGGTTCGCCGTGCTGTTGCGGATGCATCACGCGGTGGCCGACGGGGTCACGGTGATCCGGCTGCTGGAGCGCCTGATGGGCGCCGGACCCGGGACCGACGCCGCGGCGGAACCGGCGGGGCCCGGCCCGGCGGTGCGTCGGGTACCGCCGAGCCGGGCATCCGCACGCGGGCTCGCGGCGACGGCCGGCGGCGTACTCCGCCGGAATTCCCGGCTGCCGTTCAACGGCCGGATCGGCGCGGGTCGCCACGTGACCTGGGTGACGGTGTCCCCGGAGACGGTACGGGCCGCCCGGCGCGCGACCCGGGGCGGTGGGCGGCCGACCGTCAACGACGTGTACCTGGCGGCGGTCGCCGGGGCGCTGCGCGCGGTCGCACCGGCGGGTCCCGCGCTGCCGCGACGCGTCGCCGCGCTGGTACCGGTGAACCTACGCGCGACGGGCGAGGCGGCACGGATCGGCAACGTGGTGTCCTTCTTCCGGGTCCCGCTGCCGCTCGCCGAACGGGATCCGGGCGTGCGACTGGCCCGGGTGCACGCGGCGACCACGCGCGCCAAGGCCACCGGGCAGGCCGCCATCGCGCGGGCGGCGATCGAGGTGAGCGCCCGGCTGCCGCTTCGGGTCGGCTGGTTCGCCGGGCTGGTCACGATGTCGGCGGGCTACGCGAACACGAGTTGCACCAACATCCCCGGCCCGGACGCACCGCTGATCCTGCTCGGCCGACCGGCGATCGAACTGGTCGTGGCCCCACCGCTGATGGGCGCGCAGGGCGTGGTCTTCGGCTTCACCGGGCTCGGGGACGCCTTCACCGTCTGCGTCACCGCCGATCGCACCCACGGCGTGACGGCCGATCGGTTGGCCGAGGCGATCCGCGTCGAGTTCGAGGAACTGGCGCAGACCGCGGCCCGCTGAGCGGAGCCCGGTCGGCACCGGCCGGGCCGGCGTTCGACCGCGAGCGACACCGCACGACGACGACCATCGATCCCGACGGCGCCGGCGCGATCGGTCCCCTCTGTGGCATGTCGGGCCACCCATGTCGGGGGTGTCCGGGACATACGTTTCTTCCATACCCGGGAACGGGAGCACCGCCGACCGGCCCGGTCGCCGGTCGTACCGTCGCGGTCCGAACCGCACCGGTGGTGTGCGGCGCCCGTCCGACCCTCGCACGGCGCCCCGATCCGACCATCGAAGACCCACGAAGGAGCGCTCTCGCGATGAGTGACGTCAAGATCCTGGCGATATCCGGCAGCCTGCGCGCCGCGTCGCACAACACGCGGTTGTTGCGTGCCGCGCAGAAGTTCGCGCTGGGCGGCATGGACATCGAGATCTACGAGGGCCTGCGCGAGATCCCGCCCTACGACCTGGACCAGGACAACGCGAACGACCGCCCCGCCGCCGTCGCCGAGTTGCGCCGGCGGATCACCGAGGCGGACGGTCTGCTGATCGCCACGCCCGAGTTCAACTACTCGATCCCCGGCGTGCTGAAGAACGCGATCGACTGGGTGAGCACCGACTGGTCCCGGACCGAGGGTCTGCCGCTGCTGCACAAGCCCGCCGCGATCATGGGCGCGGCGCCCACCAACTTCGGCTCGGTACGCGCGCAGCTCGCGCTGCGTCAGGTGTTCGTCTGGACGCACACCGACGTGGTGGTGCGGCCCGAGTTGATCGCGTTCCGCTCGCACGAGCGCTTCGACGACGCGGGCAACCTGACCGACGAGGACACCATCGGGTTGCTCCGCGACCTGCTCGCCGCACTGGCGGAGAAGATCGACGGCAAGTGAGCGATCGCGCGACCGGGGCCGTGCCGGGCGGGTCCGGCAGGCGCGTCCGCGATCCGCCGCCGAGGTTGTTCGCCATCCGGGCCGCCGGGATCCGACCGCGGGGAGCGCCGTCGGACCGTCATCGCGGTCGGACGCGCGCGAGGAGGGGTTTCGCCGTCACGGGGCGGCGAAACCCCTTGCCTCGTCGGCGCGACTTCACGCTCGCCAGGGGTGGACTCTCCCGAGGGACGCACGCTCGCGAGAGATGAAATTGACCCATCGTTTCGTGGCTGAAGTGAACCATTCGACGGGTCGAACCACGCCATAGTTTGGTAACAACGAACAGCGGGGCCGGGCGCCGAAGCACACGTCACTCGACGCACACCGACCGGCCGGCCGTTCTCCTCGATCGACCCAACCAGCCACGCCGGGAGCCACCATGTCCACACACGCCTCGAACGCCGCCGTCCCCGCCTCGATCCTGGTCCGCACCCAGGAGGCGGAGGTCGTCCAGGACGGTCCCACCAGCCTGATCACGTTGCTGGCCGACACCCCCGGGACGACCGCCAACCTGGCCACCTTCGACAAGGGTTCCCCCGGCGCGCCGGCCCACTTCCACACCAGGGCCGACGAGATGTTCCACGTCCTCGAGGGCACCATGCGCATCCTGCTCGGCGAGGAGATCGTCACCCTGGAGACCGGCGACTTCCTGCTGGTGCCGGCCCGCACACCGCACGCGTTCGCACCGGCCCCGGACACCGAGGCGAAGATGCTGGTCGTGTTCACCCCCGGGATGGACCGCTTCGACTACTACCGACTCCTGGAGCGGGTCTACCGCGGCGAGGCCGACGTCGCCGAACTGCGCGCGACCTCGGAGCGGTTCGACAACCACTACGTGGACAGCCCGGTGTGGCGCGAGGCCCTCGCCGGATCCTGAACCGGCGTGCCGGTACTCAGGACGAACGTTCGGTACTCAGCTTCGCGGCCGAGTAGCCCTACGGATGGTTCGTCCTGGCGGGCTCCGCCAGGATGTGGACTGCGGGCAGCGAGCACGGGTGGGGCGGAACCGCCGACACGGGGTGGCGGAACGGGCGTCGAAGCACGATGGGGTTGTCACAGGGGAGGGGGTTCGCCGCCACGGGGGCGGC